>JANQPS010000429.1 GCA_028285365.1 Thermoanaerobaculia bacterium
CTGCCTGTAGCTCAGCTGGATAGAGCGGCGGCCTTCTAAGCCGCGGGTCGGGGGTTCGAATCCCTCCAGGCAGGCCATCGACTCGACGGATTCGGCGGACAGCATCGAGATTATGGTGGGCGTAGCTCAACAGGTAGAGCGCTGGATTGTGGTTCCAGTGGTTGGGGGTTCAAGTCCCCTCGTCCACCCCATTTCGTCACCCGCCTCGCACACGCGCCCGTAGCTCAGCTGGATAGAGCGACAGCCTCCGGAGCTGTAGGTCACAGGTTCGAATCCTGTCGGGCGCACCAGCGCGCTCTGCGCGCTTTATGCGACCGGAACGCTTCGTGTTGTGACAGGTACCGAATCCTGCCGCGTTTCCTCGGTCTGTCGGCAAGGTATCCTCGAAGCAACTGGCGCGTCAGCCGCGGGCGACAACGCAACATGGTTCTTGCTACATCACTCCTACTGCTACTAACGCTCTCGAGCACAAGCCCCCTGGAGCTGTCTTGCGACAACGAGTTCATCATTGGCTTCGACGAGCTCGAGCTCGACATGATCTGCAAACTCCGAATGGAGATCGGCGAGAGTGAGTTGAACGAGCCGGCGCTCGTTGGACACCTCATCGAGATCGAGGCGTTGGACGTCTCTGATCGTGTCAAGCGGCGTGCGCGCTCCGATCTGAGAAGGCACTTTGGTCTCGCCACCATCGATTGGTGGACTGCACTCCTCGACCATTCACGTGCAGACGCACGAGAGCTCGCGGTGTCGTTTCTCGGCACCAAGGTCTTTCCTGAGATCTCTTCTCAGTCCGCCGCAGACGCCCTAGCAGTGGTGGCGATGGATGACCGTAGGGCCGCGGGAGAAAGAGCTTCCGCGCTCTGGTACTTCTCAGCTACTGAAACTCGACCGTTCACGAGCCCAGAGCTCTTCAGCCTCGTCGGCAATCCAAGCGTATCGCTCTCCGAAACTGCTGCATTCGTGTACGTCCGCCCACAATGCGAGCTCTGGGAGAGAGACCACCTACCATCTGGGTTCGAGAGCACCGCCTCGACCTGGCTTCGTAGTCCCCAAGAAGACATTCGGGTCGAGGCAGCTCTGTGTCTTCTCGCAGGGGGAGGTGAGAGCTTCTTCGAGGCGTCTCATCCACTGGTCTCGACTTCCGTCGGTATCGCAGGGGCGGCCGCGCTCGACAACACTGAGAGTCCACTGCTGAGAGGCCGATCAATCGACGCGCTTGCCCTGTGGGGTGACCAAAACCAAGAAGCAAGCCGCTACCTCAAGAGGATGTTCGACCGGACGAACTGGTTCTACGGTGCCGCTGGAGCCCATGAAGTGATGCACAGCCTCATGAAGCTCTATCTGGTCTTGGTCTATGGGAAAGAGCCTGCGCCAGCCTGGGCAATTGACGAGTTCGAAGCCCTGCTCGAGGACGAAGCTGAGGTCATGACCCAAGAGGGTGGAGATCGAGTGATCTCACTGGTTCGAAACGTCATGGGGAACGACTCGGTTCGCAACGACGACTAGCGGCCCTTGGCTTGCTCGGCCGAGCGCAGAGAGCGGGCTCTGGATGTTCACCAAGGCCTCAAACCGTCGAGCGCCATAGAATAGTCAACTGGTATCCCATCCCAGGTCGGCATGTTCGTCTTCGAATCGATATCGAGACCGCCCTCCCGGTTTCGCTCGCGCAGAGCCCAGACCGCGTCATCGCGAACTTCCGGCATAGCTGGCGCGTTCTCGATCAAGAGTCCGTTGGGATTGCGGTATTCCAGACACCCGTTTCGCCGCTCGACTCGGAATCCACGCTCGTGCAGCGCCCGATGGTGAAACTTGCAGGTCAGAACCAGGTTGTCGAGGCTCGTTTCGCCGCCAGCGGCCCAGTGGTGAATGTGGTGAGCCTCGCAATGTTGGACGCTGCAACCCGGGAACTGGCATGTCTTGCTGTCGCGATGATCGAGGGCACGTCTCAAGGCCGGAGAAATGACCCGTGTCTTGCGGCCGACGTCCAAAGTGTTTCCATTCGAGGGACTCAGGACAGGGCCATCCTGGTCATGGAGCATAGTGACGGTTGAGCAGTCACAGCTCAGTCGCCGAGACGTTTCCGCGGAAACGTTTTGCCCCGATTCGACACAGCATTGGCCATCCGCGTCGCGATCAGCGAGAACAGCACTGTCAACGTGAAGAACCACTTCGGCTCTCTGTCGGCAGTTGGGCGAATCGAGACCATCTTCGAGCGCGTTCTCGATCAAGAACGCGAGGGCGTCGGCCTGCCTTTGAGTGCAGGTGGTCTCCTCGACGACGTCCGGGGCCACCTGGCCAGGCAACGTCTCCTTTTCGCGTCGGAAGAGGATCTGCTCGGCGTGATCGATGGCCTTGCGCAAAGCCTCACCTTGCTCGGGATCGAGGCGCCCGCGAATGACGAGCATGCCGTCGTCGTCGGTGTAGTAGCTGAGCGAGCGACTCTGATACCGAGTCTCTGCCTGTTCCGCCTCGGCTAGGCGATCGACACGCCGGTATCCCCGGACGATTCTCTCGATCTGAGCAGCCGTTGAGTCGAGGCCCATCACCAGCAGACTGGCCTCGTTCTCGGGTGTGGCGATGCGAGTCATCGCGCGGACTTTGGAGTAGGACAGTTTGCCGGTCCGCATGGCCTCGGAGATGAGCGGCAAGTCGGCGAGAGCTTTGGCGGTCCTGACCTTCTCGCGCGCGGCGCCGAGGTTCAGACCAATACGCCAGTTCAGCCAGTGGGCACACGATCGAGCGTTGTTCCAACCACCGAGCTCGTCAAACTTTCGGATCATGACGAGCAGCTCGTAGGTGGCCGCCGAGATGTGCGCAGCGAGCTCGGCGATGTCTTCACCCAGCTGATCGATCTGCTCACACTTGTGGAGTCGCTCTTCTAAAGAGTCGCAGGCGGTGGGTAGCTCAAGCATGGCGTGCTCCGAAACATTCAGCTGCAAGCTTCAGGGTACACCTGGTTTTCGCGACGCTCTCAGGCGACTCGAGGCCGGAGAACAACAGCTGAGCCAGCGTTGAAGTCTCGGACCTTCGAAAGTCGCCCCGAGCTGCAGGTGCGGGCGCCTGACATGCATTTCGTACGAAAGATGCGCCGGCTCGTTCAGCGCCTCCCAAAACCTTGTCAAGCCTTCGTGCAGATTTCTCGAAGGAAGTTTCTCTGTCGAAGTAGCGTCGCGGAAGAACTGTCGAAGATGCCGCATCTGCCAGGCCTCCGGCCTTCGGAAATCGCCTGGCGATTCCCGAAGATGGCTTGGAAAACGGCAGACCGTTTCCCACATCTCCAACAGTCTCGGCGGCTACGAGACTTGCAGCCGAGCGAGCGAGAACGTAAACGAGGTGCGGTCGCCCTCTGACTCGTTGTCGAGCCCCCGAGCGCGCCGCTAGGCGGCGAGCATCGAACACGGTGCCATGGCATCGGTCGGCCAAAGAGCTGTTCACGAGGCCGCCCAGCCTCCGACGAACCTCCCGACCATCGGCCCCCTCCCAGTCAGTGCGAAGATAGCCACACTACTTTCAACGAGATCCAAACATGACAACCAGACTGATCGATCAAGCCGACCAACCCGTCGAGCAGCAGCCTTGATCGACGAGCTCGGCGAGACCACGTGGGAGCAACAGCTCAACGAGCGGGTCCACCGTCTCATCCGTTTGGCGCACTCTCCGGCGGTGCTTTCGGCATCGCGAACTTCCGCAGAGCGTGAGCCCAGCAATTCGCCAGACGCAAAGAACCCGTGCGCGAGAGCTGCTCGCACACCCGATAGCCGTCCGCGACCACGATTCGACCGTCGTCGCCGACGATTTCGTCGCCGGCCGAGTGGTCCTTGCACGCCGGCGTCTACCAGGCGTGACAATCGGTGCCCCGCACCCAGAGCCTCCGGTGAACCCGGGGCGGTTCAACCTTCGGCATCGGGACGTAGTTGCGGCCGGGCTTGGTCATCCGGAATGCCACCTCGGTCTGAGGAGTATCTTTGCCAGGAGGTTGGTTGCACTGGTGTCGAGCGTTCGAGATCTGCTCAAGTACCTGATCGAGGCCCTTGTCGTAGGCGCTTTCGTGCTTCTGTTGGGTTGGGCTACTCCTGAAGCCGCGGGTCGGGATTGGGAGCCCAAGCTAGCTCTCGGCATGTCGACCGCGGTTGCAGGTTTCTACTGCGTGGCTCGGCTACGTGGTTGGTTCGACGACTGAGGACGTTGCCGTGGAGATCAGCGTCGATCACAGGAACCACTTCTATTCGTGTCCCAGTCGTGAATCTCCCATTCCGGAAGGCGACGGTCCTCTGAGACAAAGACCGACGTCCCGCGGCCTCGTCAACCGGAATCTGAGGTCTTAGTTCGTCGGGAGGATCCGCAAGCGGAACTTGGCCGGAACTAGCAGATGGCGGGCCAACGCTGACATTGATCGCGAATGGGCCGAAGCGAAGGCGCCGTTACACTGCGAGATCGGGCTCCGGCTGGGTCCGCCAACGCACCAGCTCCGCTGCTGGCAACCGCCAATAGCGGCTGCTAACGTGCCCGTGGGCTGAAGCCGCCCAATCCCGTCAACCGACTGCCTTCGTTTGGAGCGTCACCGATGCACCGTCTCATTCTTCCTTGCTGGATCCTCGTCATGAGCTCAGCGGCTGGGGCTCAGTTCTTCGAATGGGCAGTCTCTCCTCCCGCCACAGCCGTTGGTCTGCCATACGCGGTCATCGTGGACGATGACGGAAGTGTCTACGTCACCGGTTTTTTCAGCGGTACCATGGATTTTGATCCCGGGCCAGGTGTCTTCGAGCTCACATCCGCCGGTGAGGAAGATGCCTTTCTGCTCAAGCTCGACGCAGCAGGGGACTTTCAATGGGCAGTCGCCATCAGCGGTACGGAAGAAGAGGTGGCCTTTGATGCGGCTCTCGATGCTCTCGGCAACGTCTACCTCGTTGGAAACTTCCGAGGCCAGACCGACTTTGACCCCGGACCTGGAGTCTTCGAGCTGACAGCCGTGGGACCGCAGGACATCTTCGTCCTGGCTCTCGACGCCGGCGGCAGCTTCCTTTGGGCCGGGCAATTGGCCGGAGCTCCACCTGCGTTCGGAGTGGGCTCTGCCATCGAGGTCGACGAGACCGGCAGCATCCTGCTGACTGGAGCCTTCGAACAGACGATCGACTTCGACCCGGGGCCGGGCGTATTCAACCTGACCTCCATCGACAATCGCGACGCGTATGTGTGCAAGCTCGACGGCAACGGAGACTTCGTCTGGGCGGTTGCACTCGGTGGCTCGGACAGACAAAGCGGATTAGACATTGCAACGGATGAAGCCGGTAACGTGTTCGCCGTTGGCGAGTTCGAGGAGACGGTCGACTTCGACCCGGGCCCGGGCACTGACATCCGGACGTCCAATGGCAACTTCGATGTCTTCGTGTCTAGCCTGGACCAGGACGGCAACTACCGTTGGACTGGAACCCTAGGGGGAGTGAGCCGCGACGAGGCTGTCGCCGTAGGGTTGGGTCCAGACGGTACCGTGCACACCTTCGGAGTATTCGAGGGCACCGTCGACTTCGACCCAGGACCGGGAACTGTCGAGCTCAGCTTCTCGAACCAGGCGGGCTACATCCAAAAACTCGACAACGCCGGCGATCTGGTTTGGGTACGGGGCATGGGTGGTGACGGCATCTTGAGAGCCGCAGATGTGGCTGTGACGTCGTCTGGTCAAGTCCATGTGATTGGAGACCTCACCGGTCAGATCGACTTCGATCCGGGCCCTGATGTCTTCGAGTTCACCGGGGATCCACCGGGCGACGTCTATGTTGCCGAGCTCGATGAGTTCGGTAGTTTTGGCTGGGCCGGGCTCCTCGCTGGGTCGGGTATCAACATTGCGTATGGCGTGGCCGCCGACGACTCCGGCGGAGTGTTCACGACCGGTACGTTCACCGAAACGATGGACTTCGATCCCGGTCCTGGAACGTTCGAGATCACCGCACCGTCCACCTTCGATGTCTTCGTGTCGAAGCTCGGCCCGAGACCTAGCGTCACCGAGATTCCGACGTTGGGGCTGCCCGAACTCATCGCGCTGGTGCTGGCCCTGGGATGCATTGGCGTGCTGGCTTTGCGGCCGCGACTCTAGATCTACGCCCGGAGAAGAACGCACCCCTACCGTGAGCGCATCTCGCACACGGCCAGCGAGACATCAGCCGCGAGACCAGCTCGAGAGCACCCGTGCCGTCATCAGGCTCGGAATCTCTCAACAAAGATGCGGTCCTAGACCTCCGGGCTGAATCACTAGCGTAGAGGAGTGCGACCTGAGCGAACGTGGCGCAGTGAGCCTCGGACCTCGGCCGTGTTCACACAGAGTCTGTTCCATGTGATGGCCCCGCCTCGCCGAGTTTTCCGGTTACCCGGTTAGAGCCGCCTTCAGCGGCCAACGGGGACCGCACTATGTACCGCAAGCCACTCTCCACGCTCCTCATGTGCGCGGCGATGAGCACCACCGCCCGAGCCAACACTCGTCCAGTGGCGATCTCACCCCGGGCGTACGGCCGAGGCTGCGCAGGTCGAGGGTCGACGTCCGACCTTCAGCCGGGCCTCCCCGCCAAGGCACGACACCTCACAAAGGGAGACCACGATGCAACGTTCCAATAGGGCTCAACGGCACTTCTCCAGAGACCCCAGCCGGCAGCAGCACATGGACCCTCTCAGCCGCCGCGAGCCTGCCGACGGTTCGCCAAGGCGGAGGCGCTCAGGCCTCGTGACGTTGGTTCGCAATCGGTTTCGCACTGAAGCGCGTTCTCTCTCCCATAAGCGCGCACATGTCGTGGTGGTCGCTCTCGCCCTGCTGTTCTTCGCCTCGCAATCCAAGGGGGCTGAAGGGATGTCAGAAGCCCCACCAAACAGCGGACCCTCCCTCTATGCCCCGGAGGACTTCGAACCGGATCACCTCGAGCGCGGGCGGTATGGGCTGCATCAAGCCCGTGTCGAACTGCTCGCAAGTGCGATCGGGAGAACACCTCGCTCCCTGGCGTTGGGTGACTTCGACGCTGACAGGGAGGCCGATCTGGCGGTCGGATATGCGCGCGGAGCAGGTGGGGTCGTCACAATTCTCGGGCCGCCCGTGCGTCTCGTGAACGAGCAACACGAGGCATCGTTCCAGCGCGATGTGGAAATACCCGTTGCAGCCGACTTTCTCGCGGCCGGGGACTTCAACGCGGACGGATACACAGATCTGGCCGCCGCGGCCCGCGCCGGCTCGAACGTCTGGTTTCTCTTCAATCAAGGTAACGGCAGCTTCGGACCATCGACACCCGTGTATGTCGGTGAGTCGATCACGGCCTTTCTCGCGGAGGACTTGAACCGCCACGACGGTCTGATCGACCTGGCGCTCGGAGTCACCACGGTCGACGGGTACCAGCTCGTCGTGCTCGAAGGTCCCCTCGGAGCCGCTCGCTCCGAGCCTGATCTTCTCGAGCTGCCAACTCGCGTCGAAAGCCTGGTTGCTCTGCGCATCGACAACGACGCATGGCCCGATCTGACGATCGCCACTGGCAACACGCTGGTCTTGGTGCCAGGCCGAGATCGTCGGTTGTCGCTGGACGAAAGACAGCGGAGCCAGGCTGAGCCGCTTCGAGCCTATGTCGTCGACCTGGACCAAAGTGCAGAGGCACTCGCTCCAACCCAGGCCACCTCGAGGAGCGGTGTGCAAGCGCGTCTCGCAGACGGCAGCCTCGGGTGGACATCGCGAGCCGACCTCGCAGTGTGGATGGGCGACAAGCGCGGCGAAACGTTGCGATGGCAGAGTCTCGACGCCTTGACCTCTCGCCTCGCGCTCCCGGTTGCGCTCGAAGAGCTTCGCCGGAGCTCGCCGGTCGGTGTACGACCGAGGGCGGACGACACCTCCATAGCCGCCGTCGCGCTCCACCTCGACGCTGACGCAGTCGACGACGTGATCACTCTGGAGTCGACCGGAGACCTGGTGGTGACAACCACCCAGGGTGGCGCCTACACCTTCATCGTGAACTCTACCGACGACGTGGACGACGGGTCATGCACGGTCGACCATTGCAGCCTCCGAGAGGCCATCATCGCCGCCAACGCCGAGCTGTTCGGGACGGTGTCATTCGCCGACCTCGCGTCGGGGGACAACCTCATCATTCCAACGTCTCAGCTTCCAGCGGTCGGTGTGACTGGCCTGACGACCGTGGACGGCTGGACTCATCCCGACGGTATGGTCGAGATCTCTGGCGTCGTGGCCGGCAACTCCGATGGGCTGCACGTGTTGGGTGGCTTCAACACCGTGCGCGGCTTGGTCATCAATGGCTTCTCCGGAGATGCCGTTGTCGTCGAGGGACAGGCGAGCCGTGTGGAAGACAACTACATCGGCACGACCTTCGACGGTGGCCCGGGCCTCGGAAATGGCGGCTACGGTGTGTTGTGCCTCGACTGTGACGACGTGCTGATACGTCGCAACGTCATCGCGGGCAGCCTAGAAGGCGGAGTTCGGGTCATGGAAGCCGGCGTTGGTGGCGTGGAGATCAGCGACAACCTGATCGGTACCGATGTCACCGGCACAATTGCTGATCGCAACGATCTGGGCATCAAGATAGGCGACGAGGTTGCCGGCTCCCCGTCGTATCCGGTCTCGATTCTCGACAACCTGATCTCGGGCAACTCTGAGGAAGGAGTGCTTCTCGAGGAGGGTGGTGGTCATCTCTTGCAGGGTAATCGCGTCGGCACCAACTTGGCAGGTACGGCGGCCATTCCGAACTCCGTCACAGGAATCACATCAGCACTCACCGATTCCGTTTCGTTGGGTGGGACCTCACCGGCCGCCCGCAATGTGGTGTCTGGAAACCCCACCAATGTCCGTCTCTTGGACTCATACCTCGTGGCGCAGACGAACCTCTTGCTTCAGGGGAACTACATCGGTCCTGATGTTGCCGGCGCGGCGTCATTGGGGGGGAACCGAGGCCTGGAAGTCTTCGGGCATCACCCAACGACTTTGGGCGGTAGTACACCCTCAGCCGGGAACCTCATCTCCGGCCACGAGCTGAGCAACATCACCATCGACATGCCCGAAACCTCGCTGCACAACAACCTCATCGGAACCGACGCCATTGGCGAGTCTCCACTTTCACAAACACACCGACCCTGGTTGGGGTTGCTGTTCTTGATCCTCGCGTCGAGATCGGTGGACCTGGCAATGAGAACACGATCGCCTTCCATCGAGAAACCGCGATCGTCGTTCTCCCGGCACCCAACAGGCACGGCATCAGGATCAGCCGCAACTCCATTTTTGGCAACGGCTGCGACTGTCCCGGAGAGTTGGGCGGCATCGATCTCGGCGACGATGGCCCCGACGTGATCGACCCGCTGGACCCTGACGACGGCCCAAACCAGTTTCAAAACGCTCCCTATCTCGAGGCTCAGATCCAAGGTGGCCAACTCACCGTCAGCTACGCGGTCGACTCCTCAACCAGCAATGCCGCCTACGATCTCACCGTGGAGTTCTTCAAGGCCGATGCCGATGCTTTCGACCCCCGCCAGGGCGAAGTCTTCCTGTTGGACGACACCTATACCGGCAACGACTTCCTGAACTTCTTCACCGATCCGACGTTCCCGGGTGGCTACAAGCACCTCAACCTGGGAGACCCTTCTCAGCTTGGTCTCGAGGAGGGGGATTTGATTACCGCTACCGCTACTGACGCCGAGGGCAACACTTCCGAGTTCAGCCTGGCAGTGCCGGTCTATGACGTCGGACCACATCAACTGACTGTCAGCAAGGTCGGCGTTTTTGGTGGCGACGGTACGGTGACGAGCACTCCCTCAGGCATCGACTGCGGGGCAGACTGCGAAGAGATCTGGGACTTTGGCACAACGGTCACCCTGACGGTCGTGCCCGACCCGGGGTCCACGTTTCTCGGTTGGAGCGGAGACTGTGCTGGGGAGGCGGCCGAGCTCATCGTGGACATGTTCGTCGACCTGGCCTGCGAGGCCGCGTTTCTCGGCCAGGACTCCGGGCTCTTGAGCGACGGGTTCGAATCCGGAGATCTCACCGCCTGGTCGAGCTCTACTCAGTAACGTGTCACCAGGACCCGGACCTTCGCGAACGGTCACGGCTTCCTGCAACCCGCAGTGACAGTTCCCGCATGAGCGGGTGCGATCTGTTATGCATTGCATACCTTCTCTTTCATCGCAGAGCTGCTCAAACAGGGGAACGCCAGGGAGATCGGCCCTGGTCCAGAGCACCTGACGATCTTCGAACCGCTCAGGCGTTCTGACTAGATCCAACGGCGAGCTGTCGTGCAACGGCTCGTCACCTACCTCAGGTGATCGCCTCAGAAGGGCGTCAATCCGTCGACCGCCATGCCGTAGTCGATCGGCAAGCCATCCCATGTGGGCATGTTCGTCTTCGAGTCGATATCGATACCGCGAGACGCATGGCGCTGTTCCAGAGCCGCAGCCGCGTCGCCACCCACTTCGGGCATGTCCGGAGCGTTCTCGATCACGAGGCCGTCGGGCGTGCGTTATTCCAGACACCCGTTTCGCAGCTCGACACGGAATCCGCCCTCGTGCAGCGCCCGATGATGGAACTTGCAGGTGAGAACCACGTTCTCGAGGCTCGTTTCGGTGTCGAATCCTTCATCAAGGCACACCTGAGCACATTCGCACGTGCGGTGCTCCCGCCAGGACTCGTGCTGCGAACGCCACACAGTGAGCCACCGGTCTCGATGACGTTCGCGCACTTCTGCTCGATGCAGCGACCCCGCTTCGCTCCGTTTTCCGGTTATCCAGATAGAGCCGCCTTCAGCGGCCAATGGGGACCGAAACATGTGTCGCAAGCCAATGATCATGCTCGTCGTTTTCGCGGCGATGAGCACCACCGCTCGGGCCAACAACCTTCCAGTCGCGATTAGGCACGGCCGAGGCCGCTCGGGTCGAGGGACGGT
>JANQPS010000445.1 GCA_028285365.1 Thermoanaerobaculia bacterium
AGAGGTCGCGGCCCGAAACGCGGACTCGATGTCTGCCTCGTCATGAACGAGGCGCATACCCTTGCCGCCACCTCCGGCAGAAGCCTTGAGCATTACCGGGAACCCGATCTCGACGGCCGCTTCTCGCGCGGAAGCTGCGTCGGGCAACGGATCGCTGCCTCCAGGTACGACGGGCACGCCGGCGTCGATCATCAGTCGCCGAGACTCGATCTTCGATCCCATGGCCGCAATCGACGACGAGCGCGGTCCAATGAAGATGACACCAGCCTCTTCACAGGCGCGAGCGAAGTCCGCATTCTCGGAGAGAAAACCGTAGCCCGGGTGGATGGCGTCACACCCGTTGTCTTTGGCGAGTGCAACGATAGCGTCACCGCGTAGATAGCTCTGCGCAGAGGGAGCCGGTCCGATGCAGTAGGCCTCGTCGGCCAGACGAACTGCAAGCGCGTCGCGATCGGCCTCCGAGTAGATGACCGCTGACCGGATGCCCATCTCACGCAGTCCGCGCACGACCCGGACGGCAATCTCGCCGCGGTTCGCGATGAGGACCTTGCGCAACGTGTCGTGCGTAGTCAGAAGCTAGCTCCCGATGACGTCCGAGCTCGAGCTCGGATGAGTGCGACTGTGTGTTCCAGCAGCGGCGAATTGTGAGACACCACGCTTTGGCTGTCCAGTCCAGAGGCGCGCCCGCCTCATCAATCCCGCAGCCAGCGCCTGGCAACGACCAGCAGGGCGATCGCCAGAGGAATGGCAAGCAGGGAGACGAAGAACGGCGCGCGCTTCACTCTGAGCTCCACGAGGTGTCGGCCAGCCGGTACCGGAATCGCGACATGACACAGATTGGCGACCAGCGGCGCAACCGCCTCACCGTCGACCAGTGCGCCGTAAGACGGCAAGAAGGCCCTCCGCACGACGACCACCGTGTCGTCACTCGCCTCCACTTCGAGGACGAGGTCCTCGGAACCCCTCTCCGAGAGCACGCGCACCGACCCGTCCGCTCCGCCTTCGACCGATCTCTCTGCCCCGGCAAGCGCAGCGTCTACCCCGGCACGAAACCCCTCACTCGTCAGTGCCTCGAGAGTGCCGTTGAGACTCGGAAACCGCAAGATGCGCTGCGCGAGATAGGCGTCTGCTCCGGAGTCTCCGAGGTCATAGAGCTTCGCCACAACTCCGAACTCCGAGGAGCGATGGCGCTCCACCACTTCCGTCATGCCGGCGCCCAGGCCGAGATCGCGCTCGAGGACGAGGACGTCGACTCCAAGCGCTCTCATGAGTCTCACCCTTGCGGGGTCGTCGAGACGACGCATCGCCTGCAGGGTCACGTGGCTGAAGTACGAGTCGAGACCGTCGGGAGACACGTTGAGCTCGTAGCGCAGCCCAGAGCGTACGCCCACGAACGGATAGAGCTCGTTCCTTGCTCGCCGCTGGATCCACAACGCGTCGCTTCCCGGATATCGAGCCGCAGGCACGTACGGACCAAACGCACCGAACAGGCTTCCCTGAACGAGGGTCTCTCCGGGGCGCACGTACTGCGCCAACAGCGGCGACTCGTCGTAGACCTGCGCTCGATCGGTGGGATAGAGGGGCGCCAGCAGCAACATCTGGGAGCTGGTGTGCAGAGCAACGAGTACGCCGCCAGCGACCAGCATCCCCCGGTGCCGTAGCCACGCCATCAGCAGAGCAGCGAGACTCATGGCGGCACCCGCGGTGCATGCTCGCGACCACCTCTCGAGGGTCAGCTCGACGACGCGCTCACCAAACGGGGCAGGTACCAAAGATCGCGCAAGCCCGTCGAAGGCTCCGGCTCCCAGCAGCGCAAAACCCGCGAGAAAGGTAATGAGCGTCGCGCCCAG
>JANQPS010000447.1 GCA_028285365.1 Thermoanaerobaculia bacterium
GTCTGCTGAGCTGGAGCTATCGGACGGTGCGCACGCAAAGCCGAACAGCGCGAAGACGATCGACAGAGTGGCGAGGAGTCGGGTCGCGACGGCGCGACGCGGGTTTAAGAGCGAAAGCCGTGTCATCGGGCATCTCCAGGTCGGTTGGACGCAGCGGGAGGCGTGGTGACGGTACAGACTTGTTGGCGGTACAGTCTCGTTGACGGCACAGTCTTGTTGACGGTACTGACTCAGGATACACGGACGCGCTGAACGAATCTGCTCCGCCAGCGGGTGAGACTCGAGCTAGATCGACCGATCGAAATCGATCGATTGGCGTCGACACCGAGAGCGCGACGAAGCGCGACACCGACGACGCTCTCCACGCTCTTTCGGCCCTGCGCCAGGCGCCCGGCGTGCTGAGACCGTTCGGTGATTCGAAACACGATTTCGACACCTGAGCCCAATGGCGACAAGATGACGCGGGCCGTTGCGGCAAGATGTCGCGCGATGCGCGACCTTGGCCGTGATGAATCGCGGAACCGCGTCACGGAGTCACAACTGCGCCATTGCGCGGCGACATGGATGGAGCACTTCGCGTTCCGTGACCGCTATGCGTTCCTTCACATGCCAGAGATGGATGAAATGGTGCGCACGTACCTCTGTTGGGTCGACGAGGCGCCAGCCAGGCCCTTCGGCAGACTCCGGGCAGGCCCTTCGTCAGATTCAGGGCATGGAGCTTCGAACCGGGCGGCTCCTCGGACCGGAGGATCTCGGAGTACAGACGTGTCTGTCGCTTGAAGCCCTCGCTCGTCAGCTGCTGCTACGACGAGCCTGATCGCTCTTAGTCTGGAGCACTGCCGTCGTGGGAGTCGAGCTCACTCAGAGACGAGCTCTTGTGCCGCGATGTCGCCTGCTCGAGGACTCGCGGCTTCTGCGGGCGATCGAGGCCGAACCTGGCCCAGCTGCCGACTCGTGGCAAGAGAGGCAAGAGATAGACCAGCTCACCGAGAAGGGCAGTGAGAAGATTCTTGCGGCGCACTCGAGAAAGCCTCGCCAGAACCGCCGTCCCTGTCAACGGGCGTTGCCGCCTAGACCACCTCCACGAGGCTCCTGCACCTTTTCATTGGTCACCTCGATCAGGCCGAGAGGCTGCCCGACTGAAGTACCTGGCGGGCAGGAAGATCAGGAGTAGGATCATGAAGAGGCGCACACCGTTGATGCCGAGATAGTGGTCTGCGGTCAGCAGGACTGCGCCGCCAGCGAGGGAGCCGAGAACGATGTGGAGAAGGCGCTTGGTTGTCATCCGGATCGGTACGGAACCGCCCCCTCGCAAGCGCGCTCGGGATTTGTTGGGTGGCCGGCTCCTTGCCGGCCTTTCTCGACGTGACGCCTTGCCAGTTCCTCGAGGCTCTTGACCCGGGTCATCGGGGTCACCTGCTCGAGCTCGCGTACCGGAAGATCCTCAGCATGACGACAACGGCCGCCAGCAGAACGACCACCCGTCCCCAGTTGATCCCGAAGTACTGGTGAATCAAGAACAGCCCGGCGGCTCCGGCCGTCAGGCCGAGCGAGATGGCGAGGAGAGTCCTCGTGCTCATCGACCCGCGCTCGTGCACTGACCTGCACCTCCTGTTTTAGCCGTCGCGAAACGGACGGCAGCCGTCATGAAACATGCGTTCGCGAGTTGCCCTTCGGCAAGAGGACTGCCGGTCAACGCGTCGCTCATCAGGCTCACGGAATGCATGTGAAGGAACTTGACACTTGGGTCGTCGATCTTTGGGCCAATCCGAGCCTCGAGAGTGCCCAGGACGACTCTGTGCGATGTCACGGCCACCGGCTCGGCGCCGCTGGCGCGCCCGGGAGGATTCGAACCCCCAACCCTCAGATTCGAGGGATCTTTCGAACGCACACACGGGGGGAGGGTAGGAGGAGAGAGTACCCCAAAAGACTAGGGGTTCGCGCACCGACTCAATAGTCCCAAGCTCATGCTCTATGGTGTCGGCAGTTCCGCCTCCTCAGTAGCAGCTCTCCGCCCACTCCGCAGGTGAGGCCTGTCAGAGTCCGCCAAGTAACGTCCAGAGCTTGACCTGAGCCTTCCATATGTGATCGAGCGCGTCCTCACCTTCCTCCAACACGAGGCTGAAGTCGGGCTCGTCCTTAGCCAGTTCACGCTTCGCGCTCGCGACCCATCCGGCTCGTTCCGAGAGGCCATTCCGAATCTTCTGTTCGGTCTCTTCCATCAGAGAGCCGCCAGCGTGCGGTAGGTGGCCACCGAGACGCTCTAGCGTCTGGATCAGTTGATTTACTTGGGGCTCGATTCCGTCGATATTGGCCTTGATCTCAGCCGTTTCACCGGCCCGAAGAGCTTCAATCAGAGAGTGCTTGATCTTGACGAGTCCGTTGTACTCATTGGCGAAGTCGGCAACTATCGCTATAGCCCAGCCTCTGACTTCTGCACCTCCAGTCGTCTTTAGAGACTCCACGACAATGGCATACCACTGCACGACCGCATCTGAGGCCTCCATCGCGCTTCTGTCCCGCTCCTGAAGGGCGCTTGCTTGCGGTCCCAAAGCGCCAACAACGAGAGCCAACATGGTCGAGATCAGGAAAGCTCTTCGGCTCGTTGGTTTCATGCTCGCGTTCCTCCCTCGCTTACGGTCTCTGTTGGATCTCCACCTTTAGATCGGCCAAGGTGAAGGGCGCCAGTCCTGAGAGCTTAGTATTCAAAGTACCAACCCGGACTCAATTGCTCCCAGCTCGTGCTCAATGGTAGTCGGCAGCTCAGTCGTCTCTTCGCACTGCGCCCGTCGCCCACTCCGTAGGTGGTAGCGCTTGGCTGCGTACATCACGTAGCGCAGGGCGTCGCAAGAGTGCGAGAAGTCGTCCTTCCGAGGCTGGATCGTTTCGCGATCCATCATCTCGATTTGGTGGCCGGCGGTGATGCTCCACTCCCACTGGTCCATAGCGTCGAGGAGGCCAGCGGCTCGAGTGCGGTGGATGAGGAGCCGACCTTCCTCCATCCACTCCATCACCTCCTCGATCGACTCGGTTCGGCCGGCGGGGTTATTGGCGTCGACGGGCAGGGCAGCGATGCCCACGCCAGCTGCCTGCAGGCGCGAGATCAAGCTCTCATGGTCGCCTTCCTTCGAGATGCCGGTCGGGTCACCATAGACCGCAGGCCGAACGCCATAGGACTGCTGCTGACCGAGGATGTCGGCGCCGATGGTCGCAGCCTTGATGCGCTTCCAGGATCGATCGAAGTCCACCCACAGTCGGAGCAGCTTCCCGTCTGAGCCGTACTGGCAGAGAGCGAGCACAAATGTAGTGGAGGAGGGGCCGGAGCCGAAGTCCATCCCGGCAGCCAGCTTCCAAGCGGTGGAGTCGCGATCGAGAGGGAGCTCGAGGTCCTCGTAGGCGACCTGCAGACCCACGCGCCAGATGCGGTGGCCGGAGACGGCGCGGAAGCTTATGCCGTGCTCCTGGTCGCGCTCGTCGAGCGTCAGCTTGCCGCCGTTCTCCCGGAGCGTGGAGTCCAGCCAGTCGTGGTCCCGGCGTCGATCCGACCACCACGGAATGGTGATGCGGTTCTGCTCCGGCATGACCTGCCAGTCAGCAAAGAAGCGGTTTCCCCGGCCCTTGGGCGTGCCGCAGCGGACGAGACAGGCCGCGGGCGTCTCGACGCCGGTCATGATCTCCTCTTGCTTCGGCCCGTCGATCGCGGGGTACTCGTCGATGACGATCACGTCACGCCGACCCCCTCGAGCGATGTCGCCGGTAGTCGACACTCCGACGATCTCGGCGTCGTTTCTCGGGTTCTTCAGGAGGTCGTTGAGCGACGCCTTGACCCATCCCTCAGGCTGCATCCACCGCGGCAGGCGCGTGAGCGCGTATCTCAGTTTCGAGAACAGCGAGTCCATGGAGTGCCCGGTCACGAGATTCTGGACACGAGACGCCGCCGTCACGAGGATCCCATCGTCATCGAAGACCCACGGATGGAGGAGCGAGAGGAGGCAGATCCACGAGACGCCGAGCTCGCGCCCCTTCAGGATCATCAGATCCTCTTCCTCGGCGATGCACCAATCGAGCGTGTCGATCAGCTCGACTTGCCGGCGCCAGAGGATGAGCGGGATAGTCCGAAGCTTGCCCTTCTTCTTCGGATTGAGGATCCACACCCAGTTGGTGAGCCAATGAATCTTGTCTTCGGCGCACCGCTGGAGCTCGCGCTCGCGGGCCTTCTTGCTGTTCTCGACGAGCAGGACCAGGCGCGCTCGGCGGACGCGTTCCGCCTCGACCATCTCGGCCCAGGTTTCGGCCGTGATGGCGGGGATCGAGAGGTCTCGGGTGGGCTCGAACTGGAGGCGGTGAATCGCCTTCATAGCCTCAGGATCGGGCTACGTCGAATGCGGTTCGGCTCCATGACTGACACCGACCAATTGTCCTTGTTCTACCGCCTTTATGACCGAGTCCATTCTAGTGTCGACCCAGGCTGCAACCTGCTGTCGCTGCCGGTCGGTGGCGTCGGCGAGATCTCGTTGGGTTTCGATGAAGTCGCGGGCCAGTTGAAGTCGGGCACGATCTATCTCGACCCGTCGTGCCTCGCGACTCAGCCTGCGGTCCGGCATCTCCACGATGACATCGATCAACTTGTGGAGCAGGTCCTTTATGTGACCACATACTTCACCGAGGCCAGCTAGGTCCGCAACTCCTGGTGACGCGAACGACAGCCTTACTAGTTTCAGCGGTCGCTGACGGACTGAGTGCGAGAGGATTTGGTTGATGTCAACCGTATCTCCGGTCAGAGTGTCAACCGCACCTAGGTTCGACAGTCTGTGTGGCAAGTCGTGAAGCTCGGAAAGGTCCGCTAGGAGTGCCGAAAATTCTGCTGCGGACCAATCACCGTCGAGCCTTAGCTGAAGAGCTGAACTCTCGGTTGAATCCGCTCCTCGTAACGTGGCGAGACCCTCGGTGGGGCGGCTCTCGGCTCTGAGCCTCTCAAGGAGTTCCGGGCCTAGAGCGAACTCTCGCGTGACGGGCTTCTCCTCGTTCTCGTCAGCCCACTCTTCTTCTTCTTCTTCTTCTTCTTCCTCTTCTTCTTCCTCTTCTTCCCAACCTTCTTCCTCGTCCCACTCGTCACCAGCCATCAGTTCACACCTCCCATACTCCGACCAGGCCGACAGATCAGCTCATACGCATCCAGAATCTCATCGGCCCGCTCCTCAGCATCCTCTAGAGTGAACCCGTTCGCCTCGCCCCGAACCTGTTCCTCGACCTGGAGCCCCAGACCGAAGTGAAGACATAGCAGCGAGAGCGCTCGGTTGGCGCCGTGAGGGTTGAATTCCTCACCCGCGGCCATGCAGCGGTTGACCACCTCGACGAGATTGCGCAGCACGAAGTTGGAGTCGACGAGGCACTGTTGGGAGCGCTCGTTCATGGCCTGTTGGATGGCGGCGCGCACCTTAGCATTCCTTAGCAATCGGGATGCTTCTACGTGGGCACTTCCCTCGGCGTAGCCGGCCTCTCGGGCTGCGCGGGCTCCGTTGCAGTCGACGAGGTACTCGTCGACGAATCGCTGTTGTTTCGGGGCCAGCTTCATCTTCCGGTTCGTTCAGTAGTCAAGCGATTCAACGACTTGCCTCGCGGACCTTCGCGGGATCTTGAAGTCCCTCACGAGACGCGCAGTGACGGCGTTCTCCGACAGCCCGTCCATTAGCATTCTCTTTGCGGCCGTCGCCATCATGCCGCTCAGTAGCACGGGATCCGAGCTTGGGTCGTCGTGTCCACGAAGAAGGGACAGGTCGGAGCGCATGAACTGTACTCGTCTCTCAACCTCCTCAAGTCTATTCAGCACCTCCGACTGCTCGGGAGCTTGGCTAGCTACGATCTTCCGAAACATCGACGGCACGGCCTTCACCGGCTCGGCCTGGCTTTCCTCCAGCGATGCCTCGATCGCCTCCTGCAGCTTCCGTCCCCAGGAAGGATCGTCCTTGCCGTAGATCAAGACCCGCAAGGCCCGAAGGTCAAATGGAACGTCGTCGACGGTTTCCGAGATCATCACAACCGGCTTGCCAAGGGCGTGAGCTAGCCCAAGCTCATAAAACACGTTTGGATTCTTTCCGGTGAGTTCCGCGACGAGGATCGCAGCCTCCTGCACCATCTCCCAGATGTCACCCATGATCGGACTCGGCCGAAACAGGCTGTCACCACGAACCGGGCGGAGGCCCTGGGCCTCAATCGCCGGCTTGATGATCTCCTGGTAGTAGAGCTCGAACGGCGAGCGAAACGGCATCATCACGAAGCAAGTTCCCGGTTCCTCGACCGACTGCTCGTCGCTGTCGCTGCCTTCTGCCTCAGCGTCGACGCTTACGCCTTCTGCCATAGCACCCCCTACAGCCATTGATACAGCCAAGAGCCTACCAAGGCAAAAAGATCCGCTCGTGGGGGAGCGTGCCTGCAACATCTCCTCGCGAAGGTGCGCACATTCATCTACCGCGTTCCACGTGCAGCTTGCAGTCAGCCCGCTCGAGATCGGAGGACCACCACGGAGATTGCGGCAAGCACTAAGGCCAAGACGGCTAGGCCCGTCGGCCCCACCGCTGGTACAGACAAGGGGCTGGGAGAGGGCGTTCCAATGAGCTCAAACGGCGGCAGGTATTGGTCCTCGAGATCGGCTTCCACAGGCGCGACAGGGCGTACAGCCACGGTTCTCATGGTGGCATACTGGGTGCAGGCTCCGTCTGCATCGATAAAGGCTCGCAACGCGACCGGCCGTGTGTCTCCATTCGGAACATACAATGCCGGGGAAGTACCAATCGGCAGGAAACCGCCCAACGTTCTAGATGCATAGGCCTGACCGGTGCAGTCGGGCTGCTCGAACGTAATGTGCCGCAGGCCTACGAATCCGTCGCGGTTAGCCGAGAGAAAGTGAGAGTCCGCATTGACGTCCTGAACGGCAACGCCAACCCAGAGATAGTTGGCAGCCACGACGCGCCCGATCTCCCTCCCCTGTGCGTCCACGAGGACGAGACCGCCGGCGGGCGAGATGGCATTTGCGACATCTCCTGTCATTGCGAGCATCAACAGGATGACGAAGATATAGCGCATTGAAACCCCCAGAAGTTGAGAACGTTCGGCCTAAAGAGCCACCGCAGACTTCACTCTAGCAAGGCAAAAGAAGGCGCCCTCTGGAGAGGTAGAGTGCTGGTCTGTCGGGCCCTGGCTCACTCTCCAGCGCCACTTCCGCTCCGGCTAGCGTCCATCATGAACGAGAGGCCGATCACCACGAGTGCAGTCAGCAGAAACCAAACTCGGCCGAGGTAGAAATGAACAGCCAAGGGAATCGCCAACCCTACGAGAAACACCAGGGCACCTTGACGCCGATTCTGCTTAGCACGTCAACACGGAGTCCCGCCCCTGTCACCGTCGAGGCTCATCCCTCACTCCCCAATCCGATACCGAAACGACCCGGCTCCATCATGACTCAGGCCGGGCGCCATTTACCTCTTCGAGCTCCTTCTCGAGGGTCTCGAGCTTGCCCGCGTCGGCAGCCAGGCTTTTCAGCGCATCGGTCCCCTCCTCCGATAGGTGCATCCAGGTCTTGAAGACTGGGTTCCACCAGAAGCCCTTATGGTCGGCACTTCTCAGTGGGTGCGGATCTAGGAAGGTGGCAGGCCGTGTGTAGTCAACCCGGACCAACGCAGTGATTCGGGAATGTGGCCCCTCGAAGGCTTGCGCCACTCGATCTCGATCTTGCCCCGCGATTCCCATAAAGGTCGTGAATTTGCGGTCCTTTCCGATCCGTGGCGCCGCACTGCCTCTTGTGTACATAAGAAGATCGTCTCCAGGAACTTCTCCGTCAACAAGATCCTCGACGTCAGCACAGCAGAAGATGATCATTCCAAGGTTGACGTCAACCGCAACCCCTGAATAGTTCTGCATTGCGACAGACGCTCTAACGGGGGCTCCAGAAATCCCCTGCTCAATCACTAGTGGCGCGGGCGTGAAGATCTCAATCTCTGGAGTGGCATCGAGAGCTAGTTGGTAGTGAGCGATTTCGCGCTCAGCCCTGACTTCTTCTAGATACAACCAGGTCGTGACCGCTAGCACCACGGTCGCAACCGTCGTTATCGCGGGGCTCAGCTCAGTGAGCAGCCTTGCGCCCCTCAGCAACCACTCCCGCCCGCGGCGCAGGACCCTAAAAGCGACGCCGGTCCCTCGCCCAACCTCCGCCTTCTGTTTGGGAGGCGGTTTCTGCGACTTGCCTCCTTGGACAGCCTTACCTGTTGATTTGCGTGCCATTCCTAGTCACCTACGCTCAAGTCGGGTGGCAGATTCCGGCAGCATGAGTCTCGACACGCTGGCTCCGCAATGCAGTACGGCCAGCTAGGCCTCGATCAGCTTCCGACCCTCTGGAGACGTCACAGGGATCGTCGCGCCTTCCGCGTGGCAGTTCTTGCAAAACACGACCCCGCCAGCGGTGGCACCCCACACCGCGTAAATGATGCCAGGCACTATGAAGAAGAACAGCAGCG
>JANQPS010000448.1 GCA_028285365.1 Thermoanaerobaculia bacterium
GCCGAGGCCGCTAGCGTGATCGCCGAACAGGCTCCGCAGATGGCCAGCACGGCTCTGCTCGAGAGCGCGCGTTCCCTACCGGACGCTGATGCAGTTCTGAGACGCCGACTCGAAAAGGCGGCCAAGCGTCTGCGCGGCGATCTCGATCAGGTCATCCTGCGAGCCCTCGACAAGGACCCCGAGCAGCGTTATCAGACCGTTGCGCTCCTCGTCTCCGACATCCAGGCGGTTCGCGAAAACCGGCCGATCGACGGATCCACGAGCTGGCTGTACCTCGCCACCTGTTTCCTCCGTCGACACTGGCTACCCGCCGCAGCCTTGACGATCGCCGGCACCGGGCTTCTCCTGGGCGTGCTCGTGGCAGCCGGACAGGCTCGGCTCGCGTCGATCGAGCGCGACCGGGCGCAGCGCGCGCAGCGCGAGACCACGGCCGTCAACGACTTCCTCGTCGACGACCTCCTCGCATTGACTCGGCCGGAAGCGACCCTTGGAAGCGAGCTCTCCGTCAGTGACATCCTGCAGGCTGCCGAATCCGGCATCGAGAGCCGCCTGAGCCGCGAACCCGTCGCTCAGGGACGCGTTCGTACCGCGATCGGCACGAGCTACCTCGGTCTCGGCGACCTCGAGCGGGCCGGCCGCAACCTCGAGCGCGCCTACGAACTGCTTTCCGAGCACCTCGGGGAGGACGATCCGGACACGCTTGCGGCCCAAACTCGACTCGCTGAACTGAAACTCGCGAGCGGCGATGTCGCCGGATCGCGCAGCCAGCTGGAGCACGCGACGACCAGACTGACGGAGAGCGTCGGAGAGTCCGACCTCTCGACATTGCGTGCACGATCGCTCCTGGGTGAAGCCCTCGACCGTGCCGGCCGCCGCTTCGAAGCCGAGACTCTCCTTCGCGAAACCAGGCGACAACTCGAAGAGTTCCATCCCGATGCCTGGCGCGATCGCCTTCAGGTGAGCCGCCGTCTGACAGCTTCCCTGCAGAGCCAACGCAAGAGCGTCGAAGCCCACCAGCTCGCTCGTGAGACTCTCGAGCTCCAGGAACGCTTCCTCGGTGAGGAGCATCCCGACGTCGCAGAGACTCTGGGAGTTCTCGCCGACGTCCTGGCACGTCAGGAAATGCACGAAGAAGCGGCCGCTGCCGCTGAGCGCGGGTACCAGATTCGGTTACGCCTCGGCGGTGACGATCATCCCGAGACACTCGCCGCTCTCGCGAGGAAGGCCGACGCCCTGTACTACCTTCGTCGCCACGACGAGGCTCGTGCTCTCTACGAGCAGGCGTTCCAGGCTTCGGTGCGCCGTCTGGGTCCACGGCACGCGGACACGCTGAGGATCAAGCACAGCCTCGCAGTGGTCCGCAGTGTTCAAGGGGATACCAGGGGCGCCCTGGCCCTGTGGCAAGAGGTCGCTCTCGAGCGCCGTCAGGTTCTCGGCGACTCGCATCCGGCGACCTTGCGGTCATTGCGCAGCGCCGCCAGTGCACTCGGTCGACTGGGCCGCACGGAGGAGCAGGCGCGAACCGTCGAGCTGGTCATCGACCTCTGGAGCCAGCAGGCCGAGAGCCCCGACGTCGACGCCACCAGCCTCAGCGACTTTGCTCACTACCTGCTCACCTGCCAACCGACTCGCCTTCGGGATCCCGAACGGGCCCTACAACTCGCATCGAGAGCGGTAGAGCACAGCGGCGGTCAGTTCCCAGCCGCCTACATGAACGTCTCGCGTGCACACCGGAGACTCGGCCAACTCGACCAAGCCATCGACAACATGCTCAAGGCTGCCGAACATCCGGACGCGCTCTACCTCTACGCCGTCGAGCGCGAGCTGGTGGCCATGTTCCGCGAGTCGAACGACCTCGAAGCCGCCGACAGGTTCCTGCGCGAACACCTCGAACGGCGACGCGCCCATCGACCATCCGACGACCCGCTCCTCGGAACGAGCCTCAGGTGGATCGGTCTCATCGAGCTCGATCGCGACCTCC
>JANQPS010000452.1 GCA_028285365.1 Thermoanaerobaculia bacterium
CGGTGCGTTACGGACGAGACGATCAGCCGATACCGTTCTATGAGTTCGACCATCCGGGAGCTTCGGCGGTCTACTGCAGCGCTCGCGACCTGTTGCGCTTCGGCATGTTCCACCTCGGCAACGATCTCGACGGAATGACTCCCATCTTGAGTCGCGACCGCCTGATCGAGATGCGCGAGCGCGCCGATCCGATCTCGGACTATGGTGTGGGTTGGGGCGTGAGGGAGGTGGACGGCGTCATGCGCGTGAGTCACTCGGGCGGCATGGGTGGAGTGTCGACCACCCTCACGCTCCTACCCAAACAGAACGCGGCGTTTGTCATTCTGTTCAACAGCAGTGGTCCGCTCAGGGAAACGCTGAACATGTTTCTGCACGAAGCGTTTCCAAGGCGCATCAAGGAGCCTGAATCCCAGGGCGGGCAGCAGGACGCAGAGCCCTTTAGCCCGCCGGAAGACCTGGTTGGTACCTGGAGCGGTCACGTCAACACCTACGTTGGAGACGTTGGTCTCGAGTTGCAGATTCGTGACACGGGCGCTGTGTTGGTGCGCTTCCAGGGTCAGCGTGGTTGGCGACGCGTGCGTGAACCTTCGCTGAGCGAAGACGGGCTCTTTCGTGCTGGTTTTGATGGCGAGCTTCCGACCGAGGACGTCATGCGCGACAGGCGGACGTTGGGCCTTGCGGTGACCCGACGTGGTGACGTCCTCAACGGCGCCCTGACCGCGTTCACCAGAGGTGATCGCAACAAGATCGGCAACGCGCTCACTCACTGGATCGAGTTGAGGCGAAGGTCGGAGGGATAGTCGGCCAGTCACGCGGACGGCTTTTCTGCTCGAGGCCAACCGGCGCACTAGCTGAGACGGGTCGATCGGGTCGTGGACGAGACAGGCGATTCTTTGTATCGAAAAAGCTCGATATGGCGATATGCTGCGACGACATTGAAACTTCCGTGGAGGAATTCTGATGTCGCCCAGACCCGTGATGCTTCTTCTTGCAGTTCTCAGTGTCGTCTATCCCGGCATCACCGACTTGTTGGCCCACGGCTCGATCATCTTGCCGATCAGCCGAGTGGCGCACTGCCGGTTCGGAGACAGTCCGGAAAATCCGTCGGGTGCGGCCTGCGCCGCGGCGGTGTTCGAGAGTGGCGGTCCGCAGTTTCTCTATGACTGGAATGGCGTCAGGCAAGGTGACGCCGATGGTCAGCATCAACTGTTCGTTCCCGATGGCACCCTCTGTTCGGGGAACCAGCCTGGTTTCGAGGGGCTCGATCTCCCCAGGAGCGACTGGACCACGACGACGGTTACGGCCGATGCCTCTGGACGCCTGGACTTCGTCTACCAGGCGACGGCACCGCACGAGACGCAGGACATGCTGTTCTACATCACGCCTCAGGGCTGGGATCCGACGGAGCCGCTGCGTTGGAGCGATCTCGATCTCGTCGACGACCCATTGAAGCCTGACGTGATCGATCCCTTCTGTCACATCCAGGACGTCTTCTTGGAGGATTACCCGGGAATCTCCGATCAGGTCTACCGGATGTCGTGCTCTCTGCCGAACCGTGTGGGACGGCACCTCATCTACCACGTGTGGCAGCGATCGGATTCCCCGGAGGCGTTTTATGCGTGTATCGACGTCGAGATCGAAGGGATCCTTGCGGTGTTCCGCGACGGGTTCGAGAGTGGGACCAGTGGTGTCTGGTCATTCGTAGCGGAGTAGTTCCTGGTCCGTCGCCCCTCGATTAGCGAATCGCTACGAGCCGATCGCCCGAGCGCAGCAGGAGCGTCGAGCCAGATACCGCGACGGCCGAGAGCTGCGCCGGGAGGTCGAGCTCGTTCTTGACGACCACTCTAGGGCCGTCACCAGAGCGCTCGAGGATTTCGGTGCTGCCGCCTTCGCCGAAGAAATAGACGTGCTCTCGCGTGACGAGCGGCGGCACCCACAGCGCTTCAGGTAGCCGGTGAGTCCACCTCGAGTTGCCGTTGGACGGATCGACGCATTGAACGACCCCGGCTTTGTTGACCCAGTACACGCATTCTTCCGCGAGGCTCGGACCGCTGAACTGAGCAGTCGACGGCGACATCCAGGCGATGTTCTCTTCGCCGAGCTTGCCGCGACCGCCTCGCTCGAGAGCGAGGTTGGTCGAGCGATCACCGCCCGCGATGATGACGAGATCGTCGGTGACGATTGGAGTGATGATGGTGTTGGACGTCAGTCCGTCGAGAATCCACAGCTGCTCCCCACTCGACGCATCGTAGCCTTCGAGCGAGCCGGAGGAGCTCACGACGACCTCCCTGCCGTCGGGCGAGATTACCGGAGATGTCCATGCGACTCCCGCCGGTCGGTCGACCTTCCACAGGTTTTCTCCGGTCGTTGGGTCGACGGCCAGGAGATACGAATAGGTCTTGCGGCTGATCAATACGTAGGCCGCGTCGTTCGAGAGCGCAACCGAATTGGCGACGCCGTGATTGCCCGTGAACGTTCCGTACTCACCGACGAGGTTGCGATGCCAGAGACGTTCGCCGGCGTGATCGACCGCAAAGAGATCGCCGCTGCCGAAGAGCAGAACCAGGCGCTCGTCGTCGATCGCTGGCGTGGGAGCGGCCCTTGCCAGCATGTCGTTGGATTCCATCAGTTCCGAAGCCGGCCAGCTCTTGCGCCAACGCTCGCTGCCGTGGGCCACGTCGAAGGCGGCCAACCACAAGGTGTCCTTCTGAGTTCCGGTCACCGACGTGACGAAGATCGTGTCGTCCCAGACGACGGGGCTCGAATGACCGAAGCCGGGAAGAGTCGTGCTCCAGGCCACGGTGTCACCGGACCACTCCAGCGGGAGCTCGAGCTGAGTGGAGCTCTCGCCAAAACCGTCGAGGAACCCACGCCAAGGCATCGCGGCCGAGGCCGCCCCAGAAGCTGCCTCGAGGCCGAGATCGTCCAAGCTCAGCGTTTCGCTGTTTGTCAAGTGGCCGCGCCGAGCCGCCCCGCCGATTGCGAAGACGCTGGATTCGTGGCCGACGAGGCGGTGGAAGAAGCGTGGAGCCTCCAACTCGCCTACGGTCACCCAAGAGGTGCGATCGTCGCTGAGGCGATAGATCTTGCCGTCGGCAGGGCTTGCCAAGAGGTCATTGCCAACCGTCAACGTCGCGACCGCAAACCCCTTCATTCGACCGCCGCTCGGTAGTGCAGGGCCCTCGGTCCAGGAACTCGTGCTCGGGTCGAAGACGTGGACCTCGGCGCGGGTGCCGTCCTGATCGATTCCGCCGAGGATCCAGAGCTTGCCATCGAGGGTGGCGGCGGCGTTGGCCCTCAACCGATCGGGGGTCGTCGTGAGCTCCGTCCAGTTGGCCTCTGAGCCGGTGCCGAGGTCGAGTGCCCAGACCGTCTGGGACCAGACCGGTGCCTGTGGTCCGCGCATTTGCCAACCGCCAACCACGAGAAGCGAGTCGCCGAGCACAGCCAGGTCGTGTGATGAACGCCCAACGGGCAGATCGGGCAGTTTCGTCCACTCGTTGGTCTCGGGGTCGAAACGCTGAGCCGAGGTGACCGAGTAGAGAATCTCGTCAGACTCCTTGGGATTCTCCGCGCGCAGTCCGCCGACCCGGTAGAGCTTGCCTTCATGGCTCACGAGAGCAGTTCCCTGAAGAGGCGGTCCGGGAGGAAGCGCTTCCCACTGCTCGCTTCCGGATCCGAGCTCGTAGCGCAAGAAATACTGGCTCAGATTCTCGAACGAGTGTTGGTGGGCTCGCCCGGTGTGCCCGCCGAATACGTAGACGGCACCCTCTGTTTGAGCTGCGCCGAAGCTCGATATTGCAATCGGTAGGTCGGGAAGTTTCGAACCGGATCGAACGTCGCTGTCGGTCGCCGCCGCGTTGGAACCGAGCAAGAGAGAAAGCACTAGGAATGAGGCGCAGAGGGTAGTCGGCGCAACGGTCGCTTGGAATCGTCGTTTGATCATGGCTGCATCCTGTGAGCGACACGTTTGGGTTCGCGTCGAAGCGAACGAGCCGCAGGGTCTGCCCGGAAAGTTACCCAGCGCATGACGAGGTGTCCTTGAGCAAAGTCAAGAGACCACGAGGCGTAGCCGAGGAAGATCGAGACCTCTGCTCGGCTGGCCGCTGGAGGCTTTGGAACTCAGCGACTGTCGTATCGTCCGCTTGCTCGCCATGACTGCAGAATCGTCAAAACCCGATCCGGCTCCGGTCTGGTATCGGCGTCTGATCCTTAATTCGATCTCGAGTGCGCTGTGCGCCTCGTTGCCGGTGCCGCTGCTCGACGAGCATCTCCTCAAACTCCTGCGACGACGGATGACTCGGGAGCTCGCCGACGACGCAGGGACCTGGCTGAGCGATGACGAGGTCGAGATCTTGTCCGGCACCGCGCCGAGGAGCGGTTGGGGGTGTGTGCTCGGCGTACTGTTTGCCATCAGCTTCAAGGTGGCGGCGAAGCTGATCCGGAGGGTGTATCGCACGATCTTCTTTTGGCTGCTTCTCAAGGACGCGAGTGAAGCTGCGTCGAAGACGTTCCACGAGGGGTATCTGCTGCGGCGCGGTTTCGAGGAGACCGAGGGCTACGTCGACGCCCCGAGTCTGCGTTCGCGCGTCGAGCAGGTGTGCTCGGAAGTCGACACGCGACCCTTTCAGCGCCTCTTCAAGGAGTCTCTGCGGGGGGTAGGGTGGCTGTTTCGACACGGTGGCCGACTGCTCTTGCGCCTCAGACCAGGCCGCAGTGACAGTGAAAAGCGGCAGCTCGTCGACGACGAAGTGGACGAGGGAATCGTCGATCGGCTGTTGCGTCAGCTGACCGCCGACAGCAGCTACCTCAGGTCGCTCGATCGCGCTTGGGAAGACATGTCAGGCGATGCTGATGAGCCTCCGATGACTCCTCCGCCCGCCTCCGAGGGCGTACACGCTTGACCTGTGCAGACTGACCCATTGCGGACCCCGGTTGCGATGATCGAGGTATGAGCGTCAAGCGACCCACGTGGAACGAGCTCGAGCCTCACCTCGATCGAGCACTCGAGCTCGACGGGCTGGAGCGAGCCGAGTACCTGTCCTCTCTCCCAGGGAATCTGGCTGGCGAAGTCGAGCGGCTGCTTGCCGACGAGTCTCCCAAAGATCGGCTCCTCGATCGCTCGATCGCCGACGTGATCTCGGGTGTCGTCGACCGTCTCGGTGGCACCGAAGAGGGGCTCGTCATCGGCGGCTACTCGGTCGTTCGCAGACTTGGGAGCGGTGGTATGGGCCAGGTGCTGCTTGGTGAAGCTGAGCACCTGACCCCTCCGCGGGTCGCGATCAAGATGGTTCGCTGGGAGCTCGTCGACGAGGCGGCGCGGGCGCGATTCGATCGCGAGCGTGAAGCCCTCGAGCGCGTCCGCCACCCCGGCGTCGCTGCGCTCCTCGGGGGTGGAGTAGCCGACGATGGCCGACCCTTTTTGCTGCTCGAGTTCATCGAGGGTCGACCGCTACTTGCCTTCTGCGATGAGGCATTGCTGAGCGTCGAATCGCGCGTCCGACTCTTCTTGGAGCTCGTGAGGACCGTGGCCGCGATCCATCAGCAAGGTGTCGTGCACCGCGACCTCAAGCCAGAGAACGTCCTCGTCGAGTCCGGTACTGGAGCCGACGAGGTCGAGTCGACCCCGAGAGTGCGCCTGCTCGACTTCGGCATTGCGAAGTTGGTGGAGGTGGGTGGCAGGGAGCAGCAGTCGCCCCTTGCCGCCCTGACCCCTCGCTACGCAGCACCCGAACAGTTGATCGGTGGTGAGATCTCGGCCGCGACCGATCTCTTCTCCCTGGGTGCGACTCTGCACGAGCTGCTCGTCGGCAGCGCTCCGAGGCCTCGCCCCAATCGAACCTCCTCGAGTCTGGAGTCGGTGGTTGGTGACTGGCTGCGACCGAGCGAGGTGCCGCTGCGCGACGAGAAGGACAACCCAGGGCTGGCTCGGCGCAAGGCCGAGCTCCGTGGATTCAGAGATCCTCGCTCTTTGAGTCGTGAGCTCCGGGGTGACCTCGATCGCGCGATGCTCTCCTGCTTGGCGCCAAATCCTAGGGATCGTATCGCCAGCGCCTCCGTGTTGGTCGCCGCGCTCGAGGACTGGCTCGATCGACCGCGCGCCAGGAGTTGGGGGCCATGGCGACGCCGCTGACCACCCCGCGATGGCATTGCATGAGATCAGGGGCTTTCAGCGTTGCTGTCGAGCTGGTGACGAAGCCAGGCCCGAGCCTTCACCCAGTCGCGTCTCACCGTGCGAATGCTGATGCCGAGTGCGCGCGCCGTTTCTTCTTCGGTGAGACCGCCGAAGTAGCGACACTCGACGATTCGGTGTAGCCGCTCATCGTGGTCTTGGAGCTTTTCGAGCGCCATGTCGAGAGCGAGCAAGGCATTGGCGTCGGGTGTGCTCTCGACGTTGAGGGCCTCTTCTGCAATCGAGACGTGTGCAAAGTCACCGCCTCGCTTTCGCGCCGTGCGTCGCCTGGCCTCGTCCACGAGCAGGTTGCGCATCGCGCGCGTTGCGATGGCGAGGAGATGGTCGGCGTCGTTGACCTTGGGGCCGGCGATTCTGCTCAGACTCAGATACGCCTCGTGAACTAGGGACGTCGTGTTGAGATCGCGAGCCGAATGTGGACTCTTGCGCCGTTGCCTTCGAGCGATGCCTCGCAGCTCCTCGTAGAGCATCGGCAGGATCAGATCGAGCGCGCTGTCGTCGTTCGGAAGCCGCTCCAACAGCTCGGCCATTTGAGCGGCCCGCTCGTCACGGCCTGTCTGAGGAGGATCGGAAGTCGTCATGATCTCGTGGAAGATGTCTCGCTCGATCGCCCTCGCGTGACCAGGCTCGATAGCCGTCACGGGCCGGGCGAGTCAGGAGGACGCACTGTCGTAGAGTCACTCGTGTATTTCATCAGTTTGGGGACACGGTCGTTCGCAAAACTGTGACCAGCCGTCGGCAAGGGGTCTGGTACCGAGACCCAGATCAGTTCATGGTCGACCACCGAGAGCAAGAAACCCTGATCGACGAGAGCCTCGCGAAAGAGACTCTCGAGCGCTCCCGTTCCAAGCGCTTGCCTGACGGTGCCGGTGCGCCGCTAGACCCATCGGACATCGATCTGGGCGAGCGCTACGAGGTCCGCGAGCAGCTCGGGCAGGGAGGGATGGGTGCCGTGCTGTTGGCCCGGGACCTGGAGCTCGATCGGGACGTCGCCGTCAAGCTGATTCGAGGTGACCTCGCCGAGCGACCCGAGGCGCTGGCACGTTTCCGCCGTGAAGTGCAGTTGGCCAGTCAGGTCACCCATCGCAACGTCTTGAGGGTCTATGACCTGGGCGAGAGTGATGGCCAGCGCTTCCTCACTATGCAGTTCGTCGATGGCGAAGACCTGGGTGCGCTCATCGGACGAGAGGGACCGCTCGAGGTCGAGACCGCTGTGGAGCTGTTTCGCCAAATGGCATCAGCCCTGGCGGCAGCTCACGAGCGCGGTGTGGTGCACCGAGATCTCAAGCCGCAAAACGTCCTGGTGGGCAAGGACCAAAGCGCCTACGTGGCGGACTTCGGGCTGGCGTCCTCGGCAGAGGCCTCCAGCAGGGACGTCACGATCACTCGGACAGGTGTTGCTATCGGAACGCCGCTCTACATGGCCCCCGAACAACTGGCTGGCGGTGTTGCCGACGAGCGCAGCGATCTCTACGCGTTGGGGCTCATTCTCTACGAGATGCTGACCGGGCGGCTGCCGTTCGAAGGAGACACTCCCCTGTCGGTCATGACCGAGCGGCTCAATCAGGAGCCCGTTCCGCTCGCAAGGTGGCGAACGGACTCGCCGGTCTACTTGAGACAGCTGTTGGAGCGCTGTCTCCAACGCGAGCCGAGCCTGCGCTACCAGAGCGCCAAGGAGCTGCTCCTCGATCTCGACGCGGGTCGAGTGCGACGGCCGGTCGTTCGGGCGCGACTCTGGCTCCTGGTCGCCGGGCTCCTGCTGATGGGGTTGTTCGCGGGGCTCTACTACGGTCTGTCGCGTGAAGAGCGTAGTGTTGCCGCCTCAGAAGCCGGAGCGCAGGAGCTGGCGCCGCTCGTGGCGATTGCACCGTTCGAGAATCTCACGGGAGACACTTCACTCGACTGGTTGGAAGGTGCTCTGGCCCGACTGGTCCGTGACGATCTCTCGCAGTCGAGGCACGTGCGTGTGCTCTCTGAGCAGAGGTCGCGAGAACTGATGGGGGACACTGGCGAGATCGACCGTGAGCTGGCTCGTCAGCAGTCGGTTGCGACTCTAGTCAGCGCGGATCTTTCGCTCGTGGCGGGTAACCTTGTCTTGTCGTCGCGCACAGACTCTCTCGAGACGTCCACGCAGCTCGACTCCAGCCGAATCCGAGCTGGCGACGCGGCAGCCGTTCTCGCGGGAATGACTCAAGTTGCAGCGTCGGTGCGTCGGGCCATGAACGTTCCCGTCACGGAAGAGATCAATTTGCTGGCTGTGGACTTTGCCGCTGCCAACCCGGAGGCCTACGAGAGCTTCGTCATCGGGTCACGGGCCTATACGGAGTTTCGATACGACGAAGCCGAACGCGCTCTGAGGGACGCTCTGCAGCTGTCTCCCGGGTTTGTCATGGCGCGCTATCGGTTGTCGCAGCTGCTCGCGGAGGTTTCTCGTACCGACGAAGCGCAAGCGGAGATCGAGCGCACGCGGCGCGAATCGGCCCACCTCGGTCGTCGCGAGCAGCTCTACATCGAGGCTCAAGCTCATTTGATCGCTCGCCGCAATGCTGACTCCATCGAGGCCCTGCAGCGTCTTCTCGACCTCTATCCCTATGAGACCGAAGCGCGGTTCCTCCTGGCCAACGTCCTGATCACAGTCGGTCGCGCCAGAGAGAGTCTCGACCAACTCGAGCTGCTTCGTCGATTCGATCCGGCGAACTCTGTGGTTTGGAGCCTCCTGGGGCAGGTCAAGCTCCAGATCGGGGATGTCCCAGGTGCGGTGGGCGACTACCGCCGCTACGCAGAGCTGGAATCAGATACCGCCAACGCTCACGAGCTCCTGGGTGATGCCTATCGTGCGCAGGGCGAGCTCGTGCTGGCTGCCACGGCTTACCACCGGAGTCTGTCGATCGACCCGGATTTCCATAGTGCCGAAGTCAAGCTCGCGACGGTGGACGCTCTGGACGGCCGCTCTGTGGAGGCTGCCGGGAGGCTAGGGCGGCTCCTGGGCGACGAGGCCGTGTCGGTGAGGACTCGGATCGATGCCGGTCTTCTGCTCGTCGCGATTCAACGTGCGCGCAATCGCTTCTCAGACGCTCTGGCGTCTTTGCGGCGCTTCTCGGAGCTCGCG
>JANQPS010000470.1 GCA_028285365.1 Thermoanaerobaculia bacterium
ACCCAGTTGGTGTTCTCTCCGAAGTCGGTGATGTAGCTGAAAAAGGCCTTGTTACCAGTGGCGCTCTCACCCTCGAGGATGCCGGCCTTGGCGAGGATCGCCGCGCCCGTGCAGACTGACGCGACCACGTTGACCTTCTCGGCCTGAGCCGAGATGAACTCGATGGTCTTGTCGTTGTCGACCTCGCGCAACGTGCCGATGCCGCCGGGCACCATGATCACGTCGAGCTCGGGGGCGTCGGTGTAGCTGAACTGTGCGTTGACCGTCGGTGCGAGCTCGGCGGGGTAGCCGGTCGTGTTCATGACGATCGGGCGCTTCTCTTCGGCGATGAGGTGCACCTTGATCAGGTTGGGACCGGCGTTCATCCACATCTCGAGTGGCCCGAAGACGTCGAGCGGCTCGAAGCCGTCGTAGAGGAGGATTCCGATGTCGAGGGGCGGCTCGTAGTCGTCCTTGTTGCCTCCGCTCTGACTGCGATCGAGCGTGAAGCGGATCTCGCCGGACTGGCGTGAGTCACTCTCCGTGCTTTTCCATGAGAGGACGTACTCGCCATCGGGCATTCTCCCTGCGACGTACCCCATGAGGTCGTCTTCACCCATGGTGTGAACTCCGCTGACCTGCAGTGCTCCAGCGGGCCCGACTACTTCGATCTGGAGGGCGGCCGGGTTTGGAGTCTGATCGAACCAGAGACGCACGTTGCGCGGCGGTGCATCGAGCACGGATCCGTCCGCGGGGCTGGACTTCTCGATTTGGAGCTGGGCGAACCCAGGGCTAGAGCCCATGGCCAGCAGGCTGAAGATCGCCAAGGCCCACACGGCACGGGCAGTGACACGGCGTGCTGGTCGGGAGAAGTATCGTCGTCGGGTATTCATCACGTCTCCAGTGAGTCTGTCGGTGTCTACGATGCTAGCGGTGGTAACGACGTCGCTCCTCGAGTCATCGAGGAGTCGTGGTTCAGAACGAGAATTTCAAAGAGCCGAGGATTGATCGCGGCCGGGTTGGAATGACTACGGACTGCACGAGGTACTGGTAGGGCTCGAACAACTCCTCATCGGCGACGTTGATGACCGACAGCCCGAATGTGGCCGGTCCGCGTTCATAGGAGACCTGGAGATCCACGAGAGCACCGTCTTCGGTGCGATCGAGGTTCGGAACCGTGATCTCGCGGGACGAGAAGAAGCTGACTCCGGCGCCCAGCGCCAGACCGCGCATGGTCTCGAGGAAGCGATGACGCACGGCAAGCCGGCCACCGTTGCGTGGGACCCGCCTGAGCCGGTCACCGACGGGCAAGAGATTGTCGCGCGTGACCTCGGCATCCGTGTGGGCAAACGCGAGGAGGACGCTGAGTTGCGGCGACGGCTCGTAGACCAGGTCGACCTCCAGCCCGCGGGACTCCTGCTCACCGGTCTGGATCTGGGCAAACGGGTTTTCGGGTGGGGCGTTGGGGTCGGCGGTCGGTACGTTCTGGCGAGTCAGCTGATAGAGCGCCACGCTGCCGCTGAAACCTGCCCGTCGTGAGAGCTTGAGCCCCACCTCCATGTGCTGTGACGTCTCGGGCTCGAGCTCACCCGAGAGATTGACGAAAAGGGGAGCCCTGAATCCTTCGGAGTAGCCTGCGAACGCGCTGAGTCTCGGGCTCATGACGTAGGTGAGTCCGAGGCGCGGCGTCACTTCGTCGAAGTCTCGTCCGGGCTCTGGACGCTCGGTGATCTCGAGGCTGCTGAACCGGAGTCCCGCGAGCAGGTGGAAGCGGCTTCCGAAGCTGATCTGGTCCTGCACGTAGGCAGCCTGGGTTTCGTAGGTCTGATCCGCGACGCTCTGAATCGAAGGGATGTTTCCGAACGTGAGATCGGACCCGGGGTCGGCGTAGTCGAGGAAGCCGATCGGGAAGAAGTCAAAGCCGCTCTGCGCGAAGTAGTCGGTTTCGTCGATCTCGAGTCCGAACAGCAGTCGATGCTCGATCGAGCCTCCGGATTCGGGACTCCACTCGAGGCGTGGTGCCACCGTCGATTGCTCGACGTCGGTTGGGAGTTGCCCCTTGATGATCGCGTACGTGGTGGGGGCCTCCGGCGACGGCGGGAAGAAGGCGAAGAACGGGAACGTCGAGTACTCCTCGAAGGAGCTCTCGTAGCGCCTCAGCTCCGTCGTCAGACCAGCGGTGCGCGAGAGCCGGTGGGTCACTCGGCCCGTGGCGACGAGGTTTTCGATCGTCGACGGCGGCGCGCCGGACGCGCCGGAGAAGCGCAACGGGTCGACGCCGAACTCGCCGCCGATGGTCACCGCAGCCGGCAGACCGACGTACTCGAGCATCTCCGAGTCGTTGAACTGCCCGCGAAAGGTCAGGCTGGTCCTGTCTCCCACTCCGACAGCGAGTGTCGAGTGCAGGGCCAGCCGGTCGCTCTCGATCGCGTCGATGAAGCTGTCGGCGCTCTCGATCTCACCGCTGAGCCTGAGAAGCGCGCGGCGACTCTGCGAGAGCGGTTGGTTGACGTCGAACGAAGCGCCGAGCGTGGAATCGCTACCGCCGCCCACGCCGACCGTGTACTTGCCGGTGGGAGCGGGAGAACGGGTCACGAGGTTGATCAGACCACCGACGTTCGAGCCGCTGCCGCCGGAGAACAGCGCGCTGGTTGGTCCCTTGAGCACCTCGATGCGCTCGAAGCCTACGAGCGACTGCGGATCGGCGACCGCGGTGAGTCCGAATGTCGACAGGCCGTCGACAAAGATGTCGGCTTCGAAACCACGCACGATCGAGTTGATCAGGAGTGGCTCCGACGGAGCCGCGGGAGTGACCCCGGAGATGTTGACGAGCGCGTCGGAGAGTTTGGTGAGCTGCTGTTCGTCGATCAGAGTGCGATTGACGACCTGAATCGATTGCGGGACAC
>JANQPS010000471.1 GCA_028285365.1 Thermoanaerobaculia bacterium
CGAGGTCGATCAGACGAAGCGGTAGGCCCGAGCGCAGGATGATCACGCCGACTTCCGACATGTAGATGAGCTGATTGACGCACGCGCAGGCGACGACGAAGCGAGTGAGTGGCGATTCGATCGGACGAGCCAGCACCGCGGGCAGGAATTGGTCCGCAAACCCAACGACCATGGCGGGGGCTGCTGCGGACGACTCGGGCACGTTCAGCATTGCCAGCAGCGGTGCAAATGGAGCCCCCAGCCAGTCGAACAAAGGCGTCGTCTCGGCAACCACGATGGCAGACGTTCCGATCACGGCGACGGCCGGAAGCAGTCCGAACCACGTATCGATGACCAACCGGAAGCCGCGCCGCAGAGCCTCGCCAGGCGGCGGGCTCTTGGCGGCCCGGTCGAGAGCGGCCGTGAGTGGGCCGACGCTTTGGTTGTCCGTACTCGAGCTGGCAACTCGTGGCGCCTGTGTACGCACGCGACCATCGATGGTCTGATCCAGCTTTCCCCTGAGAGGCGGCAGCAGCGGGCACAGAAGAGCCGACACCAGACCGCAGATCGTGATCGTCGCGTAGAACGGCACGAAGTGATCACCGAGCCCCACGAAGTCGACGATGACGTAGGCGAACGCAATCGAGACCACCGAGAAGTTGGTGGCAATCACGGCCGCCTCGCGTTGAGTGTAGAAGCCTCGCTGGTACTGATCCGCCGTGATCAGGACGCCAACCGTTGCTGCTCCCAGCCAGGACGCAATGGCGTCGACCGCAGAGCGACCTGGCAACCCGAAGACCGGCCGAAAGACCGGTGATGCCACTCCTCCGACGAACTCCATGAGGCCGTAGTCGGTGAGGCACGGCAGCAGGAAACAAGCTGCAAAGAACACGACGAAGATGACCGACATCAGGTCGTTGAGGATCACCTGTCCGGTCGCCGATCCGACGAGCCACTCGGGTCCCGTCTGAGTCAACACGAGTCCGCTGATCACGGCTCCGAGCCATCGGACGAACACACCACCCCATGAAGGTCGAAGGATCGGCAGCCAGTCTTGCCCTGGTCGCCAATCGAGCAACCGACACGCCGTAGCGATGACGGCCGAAGCCAAGACCACGATCACGACCATTTGCGGCAACGGGGTCGTGAGCGAAGCGCGCGTGGCGTCGACCAGGTGCCCGAGCACGATGCTGACCTTCCCGTCATACCGCACCGGAATCAGAAGGAAGCCAACCCCGATCGCGGTAGGCAACACGAAGCGCAGGAGAGCGCTACCCGAGCTCACTTTCGACTGTTGAGGCACGGTGTATTCTCGTGGCCGCTTTTCGAACGGTCAATTGAGCGCGCATCACGCTTCACCTGGCACGCACCTGGCTCGCCGCGCCTGGGCTCAGCGTGTCGCTCACGATCCCCGGAGGTCCCCTCGAGGACCATGACTAGCGACCAACACGACCCGATGGACTCGCCGCGCTACGCGGAAATCGCAACATTCATGCGCGCGCCACTAGTCCGCGACGTCACGGGTCTCGACGTCGCCATGGTCGGAGTCCCCTTCGACGGCGCGGTCACGAACCGCCCCGGTGCTCGCCTCGGTCCGCGTGAGATCCGCAACCAGTCGAGCAACCTGAGGAAGATCCACCCGGTCACGCGCGTCAACCCCTTTTCGGCAGCCCGCGTTGCTGACGTGGGTGATGTCCGCCTCCCCGAGATCTATGACCTGCCAGCCGTCGTGCGCGACATCGAAGCGTTCTTCGCCAAGGTCTGCGGTGCCGGGGCCAAACCGCTGACCGCCGGCGGAGACCACTCGATCACCCATCCGATTCTTCGAGCCGTCGGCTCAGAGAGAGCCGTAGGCTTGATCCAGATCGACGCTCACACCGACACCTGGGACGAGTTCCTCGGATCGCCCCTGCACCACGGCGCTCCGTTTCGTCGGGCAGTAGAAGCCGGGGTCATCGATCCGAAGCGCACAGTCCAGATCGGGATCCGGGGCCCGCAAAACTTCACCGACGGCTGGGACTACAGCGAAGACTCGGGTATGACCGTCGTCTTCATGCATGAAGTCGACCAGCACGGCCTCGACGGAGTCATCGAGATCGCACGGACGGTGGTTGGAGACGGACCCACCTACGTGTCTTTCGACATCGACGGCATCGACCCGACATTTGCTCCAGGCACCGGGACTCCCGAGGTTGGAGGATTCTCCAGTCGTGAGGCACTGGCCCTGGTCCGCGGACTCCGCGGGCTCGACGTCGTCGGAGCGGACGTTGTCGAGGTCGCACCCCCACTCGACCCGAGCGGCAACACCGCGCTGCTAGGCGCGACCATCATGTACGAGCTGCTGTGCCTGATGGTCGACAGCACAATCCAAGGAGAGCCATGATCGTTCCACGCACCTCCCGTTCAGAGATCATGGGCAAGCTGCAGCGCAAGATCAGTGAGCGCCTGCCCATCTTCATCGCCAGCGCCGGCAGCGGGCTCGTGGCCCAGCTGCTGGAGAAAGCCGGGGTCGACTGCATCAACACGTTTCCAGGCGCGCGGCTGCGGGCCAATGGCATGGGCACGATGTCGATGCTCTGGCCAATCCTCGATTCCAACCAGCAGACGCTGGACTACACCGAACAGGACATCCTGCCGGCCATCAGCGGCGACACCTTCATCTGTGCCTGCATCAACGCCAACGATCCCCTGCGCGACATGCGCACCGTGCTCGAGCGACTCAAGAGCATGGGCGTCGAGTCGGTCTCCAACATCGGGCCTTCGATCAGCTACTACGACAAAGACAGTCAGATCTACAAAGTCCTGACGAACAGCGGCATCACCTTCGACAACGAGGTCGAGATGCTCAAGCTCGCCAAAGAGATGGACATGGTGACCGTGGCGCTCGCGTTCGACGAAGAGGACAGCCGACAGGTGGTCGAGGAGGCGAAGCCCGACATCTTCTGTTTTCACGCCGGCACGACCAAAGGCGGGCTCAAGGGATACGACTCGGGCGAAACGATCGACGAGACAGCAGCGCGCACTGAAGAGGTTTACGAGATGGCGAGAGGTCTGTATCCCGACGTCATCCTCATCGCTCACGGCGCCGCCATGGAGACCCCGACAGACGCGCAGTACATGCTGAGCAACACGTCCGGGCACGGCTTCTGGACCGGCTCCTCGACCGAGCGGATCCCGATCGAAAAGGCCGTGCTCGGCACCGCCGAAGAGTTCGCCAAGCTGCGATTCGAGGAGGGCTCATGACCAAGACGATCGCCGTCCTGGCAACTCTCGACACCAAAGCCGACGAGGCGAACTACGTCCGCGAGCAGATCGAGGCTTTGGGAGCCGCGGCGCTGCTGATCGATATCGGCGTGGTCGGTGAACCCGGCACTTCGGTAGGCGTCACCCGTCAGCAGGTGGCCTCTGCCGGCGGTTCGAGCCTCGACCAGATTCTCGAGAACCCCACTCGCGAGGAAGCTTCACCGATCATGGTGCGCGGTGCCACGTCGCTCCTCAACTCACGAATCGCCAGCGGCGACGTTCACGGCGTCATTGGTCTCGGCGGCACCCAAGGCACTTCGAACTGCACCGCAGTCATGCAGGCTCTGCCGTACGGCTTTCCCAAGGTCATGGTCTCGACCGTGGCCTCGGGCGACACCTCGGCCTTCGTCGACATCAAAGACATCGTCATGGTGCCTTCGGTCGGCGACATCCTGGGACTCAACGCGCTGACTCGCAAGATCCTGGCAAATGCAGCTGGCGCCGTCGTCGGTATGGCCACCGTCGAGGTGGGTCTCGACACCGAACGTGCGCCCGGCTCGAAGCCACTGATCGGAATGACCAATCTCGGCGTACTCACCGAAGGGGCCATGCTCGCCATGAAGCTCTTCGAAGAGTCAGGCTACGAGGTCATCGTGTTCCACGCCGTCGGCTCGGGTGGCCGGGCCATGGAACAGCTCATGAGAGAAGGCGTCATCGGGGCCGTATTCGACTATGCGCTCGGAGAGATCTCTGACGACGTCTTCGACGGGCTGCGCGCGGGAGGCAGCGACCGGCTGACGGTAGCCGCCGAGCTGGGCCTGCCGCAGGTCCTGTGTCCAGGGGGTGCCGAGCACATCGGTCTCATCGTCGATCCGCCCAACACCGTCCCCGAGCGCTGGCAGGACCACCTCCACGTCTTTCACAACCCGATCATCCTGGCGCCCCGGCTCAACGCCGACGAGCTGACTCAGGTAGGACGCGAGATCGGCTCGCGACTCGACAAGTGCCAAGGCAACGCCGTCATGATGCTGCCGCTCCAAGGCACGAGTCGCTATGGCATCGAGGGCGAGCCGCTCCGAGATCCAGCGGGTGACGACGCCTTCTTCGAGGCGATCAGGTCCAGTCTTCCGGCATCCGTCGAAGTCGTCGAGATCGATGCCGCCGCCGAGGACGAGGCGTTCGTCGAGGCCGCAGTCCATCGCCTGATCGGGATGATCAGAGCCAGCTGAGGCAGCTCACACCGAGGATCTCTCCGGTTCTCCTGGCCCGACTGAGGACAGCCGGAGGACGCCCAGAGCTCAGTCGCCTCGCAGCGTCAGGGCAGGATCCAGGCGCGCCAGGTGGCGGGCCGAAACCGAAGAGGCCACGAGCGCAGTCGCGAGCACGAGAGGGGCCCCGCGGACCTAGCTGACGGGTCGCAGCTGTCGACGCCGAACAAGAGGCTCTCGACAACGCAGAGTTCGCCGCGGGCCATCTTCCGGACGGAGACGTCATCGGTAGACGAATCATCGAGGACGAAGACCCCAAGCCGCTGACGAGCGTAGGGGTCGCGGGCTCTGTCGAACATTACGGCGCCACCGTCGCGCATAGTTGCGCTACTGCAGCACGCACGACTCCGACACGGTCATCTCCCTCGGAAAAAGCTCGCTCACAAGAGCCCTCGGTACACTGATCTCAACGGTGACCATCGAGACAGGAAAACGGCTAGGTCCGTACGAGGTCGTCGCACTCCTGGGCGCGGGCGGCATGGGTGAGGTGTATCGCGCACGCGACACCCGGCTCGAGCGCGACGTGGCCGTCAAGGTCCTTCCCGCGGAGCTCGCCCAAGATCCGCGATTCGAGCAACGCTTCGAGCGCGAAGCCAAGACCATCTCGCAGCTGCAGCATCCCAACGTCTGCACGCTGTTCGACGTGGGCACGGACGACGGTCTTCGCTTCCTCGTGATGGAGCTGCTCGAAGGTGAGAGCCTCGCCCAGCGACTCGGCACCGGGCCGATGTCGGTCGACGAGGCGCAGAGCATCGGCACCGACATCGCCGAAGGACTCGAAGCAGCGCATCGCCGCGGCATCGTTCATCGAGACCTCAAGCCTGGCAACGTCATGCTGACGCCGAGCGGCGCCAAGATCCTGGACTTCGGCCTGGCGCGGCCGCGGGCTGCGGAGGACGACGACCCGCTGTCAGCCTCCGGCAGCGCCACCCTGGTGGCACCACTCACCGAGGAGGGGCATCTGGTCGGAACGATGCCCTACATGGCACCCGAACAGCTCAGCGGGCGCGCGGCCGACACTCGCACCGATATCTGGGCCCTGGGGTGCGTCCTCTACGAGATGCTCAGCGGCAGCAGGCCCTTCGACGGCGACAGCGAAGCGGCTCTGATCACGTCCATCATGAGCGGCAGTCCGGAGCCACCGAGCCGCTCCGGGACCCTCGTTCCAACTCGGGTCGACCATGTGATCTCGCGGTGTCTGGAACGTGATCCCGAGCGCCGGTGGCAATCAGCACGCGACGTCGGGATCGAACTGGCCGCGGCGCTCGATCCGTCCAGCGTCGCCGACGCGGCTGCACACTCCAAACCGCGGCCGAGTCCATGGCTCTGGCTGGGGGCCGCCGCTCTCGTGTTGATGGCCGGCTTCGGCCTCGGTCGCGTGACAACCACGTCGGAGCGCGTCGCAGAGAGCCAGAGTACGACCTATTTCCCGATCAGTGCTCCTCCAGGAACAGAGCTCCGCTATCGCGTCGGTCCGATGCTCAATATCAGCCCGGACGGCACCCAGCTGGCACTCACCGCCAACTCGATAGAGGGCAACTCGTCGGCGCTGTTTCTCTACGACCTGACCCACCCGAGCCCTCCTCGAGTTCTCGAGAGAGCCAACATCTGGATCCCCTTCTTCTCGCCAACCAGTGAAGCGATCGCTTTCAAGAACGGGCTTCAACTCCTCGTCCAGTCCCTCAGCGGCGGCACGGCTCGCGGAATCACGGGACTCGTCGACACGGGCGGGGGGTGGTGGCGCGACGACGGTACGTACTTAATCAACGAGCACCTGCTCTCTGGGATCGAAACCGTGTCCGGGGACGGTTCCCTGAGAGAGATCATCACGACGCCCGAGGGAAGCGAAGGACACCGGCATCCACAGCCCCTTCCGGGTGGCCGACACGCCCTCGTGACCGTCACTTCCGAGCTGCGCCAGCCTCGTATCGAAGCCATCTCGCTGAGCGATGGCGCCTCCAAGCTGATTCTCGACCGCGGCTTCTACGCTCGCTACCTCCCTACCGGACACCTGGTTTTTGCTGAGACCGACACCCTGATGGCAGTGGCGTTCGACCTCGAGGCCCTGGAAATTCGGGGGGAGCCCGTTGCCGTCGTCAACAACCTGGTCACCAATCAGCGCTGGGGGCATGCGGAGTATGCGGTCTCGGACACCGGCACCCTCGCCTACTACACCGGCTCGTCCGAGCGCCGTCGCAACATCGTTCGAGTCCGACCCAACCAGCCACCGGAGATCCTGAACGAACGACCCCTTCCCCTCGACATCGAGAACATCAAGCTCTCGCCCGACGGGTCGAAGCTGGCCCTGAGCACAAGTGCGCGTGACGAGCTGTGGATCTTCGACGTCGAGCGAGGCGAGCTCGATGAGCTGGCGGGAGAGACCGACCCGCTCGACTACTCGCCGGCA
>JANQPS010000487.1 GCA_028285365.1 Thermoanaerobaculia bacterium
GAGGTATTGGCGCAGGGGCGCCACTTCCTCGAGCGCCTCGAGGAGCTCGGCATCGATGCCGACGACGTCGAGGTGCGGAGCAGCTCGCCGATCGAAGACGAACTCCCTGCCGCCCACACGCCGAAGCGATCGCGAGTGCTGCTGTTCGGACTCCTCGGAGCGCTGCTAGGAGGCACCACCGCTTACTCGGTCGTCTGGTACAGCTCCAACGCCTACCCCATGCCCACCGGCGGCATGCCCATCGTCCCCCTGCCCTCCACGGGCATCATCGTCTTCGAAGGCACTGCCCTGGGCACGATCCTCTTCACCGTTGCCGCGGTGCTGCTCGAAGGGCGGATGTTCAAGCGGGTCGTTTCGGGTCCGCTGGACCATCACCTGGCCGCCGGTCGGCTCCTGGTGAACGTAGCTGGTGGCTCAGAAGAGACGCTGGGAGAGGTGGAGAAGGTGGCGGGTGAGGGTGCGGTCGAGGTGTTTTCATCGCTTGCTGATGACAGCGACCCCGAGACAGAAGGGTAGCTAGGCGAGAGGAACGCGGTCTCGGGTGGCTCGTCGGGAGTCCAGCTTCCCTTGTCATTTCCGACTGAGCGCCGGTCAAGCGTCTAGTCGAAGCACGATCCTCTGTGGACTCAGTGCTGGCTTCGTGCGGCGGGCAGGATGAACAGCGAGCAGATTGTTGCGAAGAGCCGTCGAAGTCTCGTCGTTGCGACCCCGGCTTCTGGCGTGCGCCGTGGGACTTGGACTACCGCCCGCGAGCCCATCGGTGATGGCAGCGACGGTAAGGCGCTAGGAATCAAAGGCCAAGGGGCGAGGTTCCTCCCTCCGGCCGAGCTACCGCCGCGCTGCGCTCCAACATCTTTTCCGGCCTCCGGTCGGAATGGCAGCGAACCATGGGCTGTTGGCGTTCGCTCATTGAAGCTGGCGAGACTGTTCTGTGAGTCGTCTCGAGACCGCTGGGGACTCTCCTTCAGATGTCATTCCGACCAGAGGCCGGCAGGAGATGTCGGCGGCTCGGAGGCGTTCGATCCGGCCGACGGAGGAACCTCGAGCGCCGCGCTCCGTGTAGCCGCCGCGAGTCCGTCGCCGCCTTCATGTCCCCGTCGACCGTCGTCGGCCAAGGACGTGCTCGACGCAAGCTCCTCGCATGCAGTCGGTCATGCTCCGATCGCGCCGACCCGGGGGCCACCGCGAGACGCGTCACTCCACCTTCAACACCCGCATCGGATCGACTCCCGAAGCCCGCCTGGCCGGGAAGTAGACCGCGAGCGCGGCTACTGCCACCAGGATCGCCGGGACGAGCCCGAAGGTCATGGGGTCGAAGGCGTTGGTGTCGTAGAGCAGGCTGCGGACCGCGCGAGCCACGAGCACCGCGCCGACGAGACCGATCGCGGTGCCGACGAGAGCGAGTTTGAGACCCTCGCCGAGAACCTGGGAGACGACCGAGCCGCGGTTCGCGCCGAGGGCGACGCGGAGACCGAGCTCGCGCTGGCGCTGGGCTACGGAGTAGGCCATGACGCCGTAGATGCCGACCGCGGCGAGCACCAGACCGAGGACTCCGAAGATGCCTAGGACGAAACCGCCGAGGCGGGCGGGAAGGAGCGCGAGGCCCATGTGATCCTCGAAGGTGCGGACGTCGAACACAGGCATCTCGGCGTCGAGCGTGCGGACCTTCTGGCGGATCTGGTTGAGCACGGCGCTGGGATCGGAGCGCGTGCGCGCGACGAGCGCCATGTCGTACGCAAAGATTTCGCGGTGCGGGAAGTACATGAACTCGGTCGGATCTTCCCCGAGACTGCGATACTTACCGGTCTCGACGACGCCGATCACCTCACGGTCTTCGCTCGCCGTGCGCACCGTCTTGCCGATGGCCGATTCGCCTGGCCAGAAGCGATCCGCGAAACGCTTGTTGATGATGAGCATGGGTGCGGCGTTCTCGTCGTCCTGACGGGTGAAGACGCGACCTTCGACGAGCTCGATACCCATGGTCTCGAAATAGCCCTCGGTGACCATCGAGTAGTGCAGACTGCTGCGCTCGCCTTCGCTGAACTCGTAACCAGGGATGCTGACGCCGCGGTCGGAGCCGCTCAGACCAAGGGGAACAGTGTTGGTCATGCTGGCTGTCGTGACCTCGGGCAGAGCTTCGACCTCTTCGACCAGTCGGTCGAAGAACTCACGCGCACGCGGCTGGTCGTAGCCCAGCAGGCCAGGAGAGACCGACGCCGTGACCAAGTGAGTCGGATCTGAGAAGCCCGGGTTGATCTGTGTGGCTCCTTGGAGACTGCGCAAGAACAGACTGGAAGCGACGAGCAGCACGAGTGAGAGCGCCATCTGTGCGACGACGAGGACCCGGCTCGTTCGGGAGCGACCAGGGCGCGAGCTGCTGTCACCTTTGACCGCCGCGATCGTGTCCCGCCTGATCGAGTGGAAGGCTGGCGCCAATCCGAAGAGGACGCCGGCGGCGACCGAGACCAGCAGAGTGAACACCAAGACCCGGTTGTCGACCACGAAGTGGAACGAGAACGGGCCGTCCATGGGTGGCTTGATCCCGGACAGGAACGTGGTGGCGAGCCTCGCGATCAGGACGCCTGCACCACCGGCGATCAGGCTGAAGACGATGCTCTCGGTGAGCAGCTGGCGCACGATGCGACCGCGGCTGGCACCCAGGCTCAGACGCATCCCCATTTCGCGCTTGCGCTCGCGAGCCCGTGCGAGAAAGAGGTTCGCGACGTTGACGCAGGCAATCAGCAGCAGGAGCGCGACCACGCCCATCATGACCGTCGACAGGCCCACCTGCGCACTGCGGAAAGTCGGATGGATTCCGGCCTCGGACTGCAGTTCTACGGTGTGTCCGAGCTGGGTGTCGTAGTGGTCGGGATACTCCTCGCGCATCTGCAGCAGCCAGGTGTCGAGGAACGCGCTCGCGTCGTCGATCGTCTGGCCTGGTCGTAGTCGGGCGATGACGTTCATCATGTTGTTGCCGCGCTGCTCGATGCGATTGCTGCCGGGCTCCAGCTGCGGCTGCATCATGATGGGCACCCAGAGAGGCATGTCGATGCCGATCATCGGCCCGCGAAACTCCTCCGGCGCAACCCCGACGATCTCGTAGGGCATCCCGTTGATTCCGATCGTCCGCCCGATGATTCCCTGGTCTCCGCCAAAGCGGGTCTGCCAGTAGCTGTGGCCCAGGACGGTGACCGGATGGCCACCCGGCCCGCTGTCTTCCACGCCGGGGAGGAAGCCGCGCCCGAGCTGCGGGACGACGCCATAGGTCTGAAAGAAGTTGGCACTTGCGGCCGAAGCCATGGTGCGCTCGGTATTGCCGTCGACGGTGATGGCAAGCTGGGTGAAGAACCACGCCGCGGTGCTCTCGAAGACCTCTCCGGCACTGTCGCGCAGATCCTGATAGTGGGGAATCGACGTCGAGCCATAGTCCATCCCTGGCCACTGACGGTAGATCTGGACGAGCTCATCGGGCCTTTCGGTGCCGGCGAGAGGCTTGAGCAGCAAGCTGTCGATCGCCGAAAACGTCGCCGCGTTGAGTCCGATACCGAGTGCCAGCGTCAACACTGCGATGACCGTGAACAGCGGATTTTTGGTCAGCATGCGGACGCTGTACTTGAGGTCGGCCAGGAGATGATTCATGGGGATGTGCTCCAACGCCCTCAGGGGCGGGAATGATTGATCTCACTGTGATGACGGCTTTCCGGGGAAGAAGGTTTCGGCTTTGCCGCAGGTTGCTGGATCGGCGGCTCGTCTGAGCCGTCCGCCGAGACGCTGCGAGCATCATCGAAGGCGTGCGAGCCGCATCGAACGAACACGCACGCGATGGGCGAGGTGATCGATCTAGGAACAGCAGACGCGCTGCTTCCTCCCCTCGACCAGATCGAGATCAAGGCTCGGCGTTTCAAGGCGCCATCGATCATGATTGATCGGGCGCTCGAGACCTCTGGGACCGCCCTTTCTCGTCAAGCGGAACGCATGTTCAGGCCGGGCCTGCTCTTCACCTTCTAGTCGACGGGTTCGTAGACCTCTCCCTCGAGATCGTCGAGCTTGTCGCTGAGGAACCCACGGGCGTCTTGAATTGCCTGGTTGTACACCGGAGCGCCGAGGTGCTGAACGAAGAAGTCGAGCACCTGCTCAGCGTGAAAGGCGCTCAAGTCGCGATCGAGATCGTCTCGGAAGAACGCCTGGATGTCGTCGACCAGCATCTCTCGACGCTCGTCGGCGAGGCGAATGCGCATGGGTTTGTAGCTCATGTCGGTCAGTCTATTGCGCCCTATTACGCCCTATTGCGCTCTATTGCCCCTATTACGCCCTAGTGAGCGAGGCGTGGGTAACCCATCCAATCGAAGACGGGCTCGAGTGACCCCAGATCCGTGGGCATCATCTCGGGACCGATACCGAGGCCGTTGGCGGAGTTCGTGAAGTACACGATGCCTGACTGCGTTTCGCGGCTCCACGCGACAAAAGCCTTGAACGGGCCGTTGTCCCCCCAGTGCCAGACGATCGTCGGCTCCTGACGATTCCCTGACCGTGGAAGAAAAAGACCCCACCCCAAACCCCAGGCGAGCCGACCCTCCTGGCGAGCTCTGGCCTCTTCCTTGCCTTTGGGTGCCGGGTGGGAAATGGGAGACAGAGCCAAATCCGCAACGTCTTCGTCCACCAGCGATCCGTCGATCCAGGCCAAAACGAAGCGAGCGTAGTCGTTCGCGGTGGTGTGTAGCGATGCCGCCGAGTTGGCTTCGCGGATCTGACGCTTCTCGCGTGCGACCCCTTTGGGGTCATGGGGTCGCGCGAGCGCGATCTCGTCGCCATCCGACCACAAAAAGAGCGAGTGCTGCATACCGAGTGGCTCGAAGATCTCGCGACGCGCAAGCTCGTCGAGTGTCGATCCGGTCAGATGCTCGAGCACCTTCTGGAGATACACGTAGCCTTCACCCGAGTACCCGAATCGTTTTCCTGGCTCGCGCCGCATCTTCAGCTCGTCTCCGCCCCAGTTGGGTAGTCCGCTGGTGTGTGCGAGCACGTGCCTGGCAGTCAGGCTCCTGGCCCTGTCCTCCTTCGAGAGCCGCGGTTCGGGTAGCAACTCCCAGAGCGGTTGGTCGAGGTCGAAGGTACCGTCGGCGACCCGGTTCAAGACGAGCGTCGCAAACACCGGCTTGGAGAGAGAGGCGGCCTCGAACACCGTCTCGCTGGTGACCGGGTTCCCCGCCTCGACGTCCGCCACACCAAAGTGCCGAACCTCGATCTCGCCGTCCGCGATCGTAGCCATGGACAACCCGGGAATGGTTGCGGTTTTCATGAGGTCCTCTACCGACCGGGTCTCGGTGGAAGCTGTTGCGCCAATGACCAGGCTCGCGCCGACGAGGCACCAGGCCACACTCGACTTGACTCCAGACGTGGGTTTCCGCGATGAGCTCATGGGCGGAGGTACGCAGTCAGCCTTCGGGAGTTGCCCGGCAGAAAGTCGACGTTTGCGTCTTGCGGCGGGGTCTTCGTCGGTGCAGCATCGCGACGTGTCGTCCCCGACTCGCTCACCGGCAGATTCCGCCG
>JANQPS010000501.1 GCA_028285365.1 Thermoanaerobaculia bacterium
AGCGAGCGCCGATACCGGAGGTCAAGACCTGCACCTCTTCGATGGCGTCCTCGAGGTAGACCGTGGTTCCGGTCCCGAAGAACGGGTCGGAGATCTCAGCGCCGTCGAGGAGAACGGTCGTGTCGTACGACGGAGCTCCAGCGATGGTCAGAGCGTTGCCCGTGCGGGTGGCGTCCGAAACTTGCGCCGAGAGCCGCGCGACCACATTGATGTTGCGGTTCTCGAGCGGCAGGTTCTCGACCTCGTCGCGGTAGTTGAGGTTGCCCCCAGCTTCTGCGCTTTCGAGTGCCGACGCGGTGCTCGAGACGGTGATCGTCTCGGTCACGGTCTCTTCGTCGGTGAGGACGGCCTCGATCGGCACGTTCTCACCAACACCCAGCCGGAAGGAGTAGGCCTGCGGCTGCATGCCGGATGCGATGACTGTGACCGACCAGTTGCCAACCGGCAACAGCCTGAAGAAGAAGGCGCCGTTGCGGTCCGACTGGACCTCACGCTCGAGGCCGGTGTCGCCAGAGATGGCTGTGACTGTGGCGTTGACTACGGGCTCGCCGGCTTGGTCGACGACCTTTCCCGAAATCGCTCCAGTCGTCTCCGCTTGCGCGAAGACCAAACCTGGCAACAGCAGAAGCAAGGCAAACGATAGGAATCGCTTCATAACTTGGTTCCTCTGTTCAAAATCTCCCCACGATGGGGTGGTTTGCCCGGGGGGCTATTTGGGAGGAGTCCTGCGTCAGAACGACATCAGACCTGCAGGACTCGCCCCATCCCGGGCAGGTGGCAGTGTGCAAGATACTAGGTGCGAACTTCCTGTTTTGAAAGACTTTTTGGCTCATTCAACCCGGTGAAGCAGCGCCCAAAACATTGATTTGAGCCCTCCAGGGCCGCGGCTCGGCTCCACAGATCCGTCATTCCATCCCTTATCACTTTATTCTCGAAGCCCCTGAGCCTCATCTGGCACCCAGAGGGCGCCATTTTGACTTGGTGCCCAAGAGCGCCAGGCGCTCCCGTCGCCCCCCTTGTGGGGCCGTCTATTCAAGATATTGGAGCATTTCCTTCGCGCTCGAAACCTCGGGATTCTCGGGTGCAAGTGCGATAAAGCGCTCGAGATGACCGCGAGCCCGTGCCGCCTGGTCGACCGAGATGTAGCTCAGACCGAGCCGATAGTGGGCCAGTGCATGGTCGGGAAGAATGGTCAGCACGCGCTCGAAGGCCTCGATGGCGTCCTGGGTGCTGCCAGCGTCAAAGAGCTCGACAGCTCGTTCGAACTCTTCGTCGGCAACGGCTTTCGGATCAACCGCTGCCAGGGCCTCGAAGGCTGCCTTGGCTTCCGCTGAGCCTTCCTGCCGAAGCCCTTCGTACCGCGCCTTGAGCGCCTTGGGGTTCTCCGGCTCGATTGCGAGCGTGCGCTCGGCCAGGGCGACGGCGTCAGACCATCGACCCTCGACCAGGTGAATCGTCGTCAAGGCACTGAGAGCCGGAACCAGATCGGCGTTCATCTCGAGCGCCTCCTCGAACGCCTCGCGAGCAGCCCTCAGATCGCCGACACGCATGGCGTCGGCCCCCCGATTGAAGGTCAGAGCGGTGGCATCACCCCCCTGGCCGAGCCGGTCGAGAGCCTTCAGCGCCTTAGACGCCTCGCTGTCGTTTCCGAGCCCTTGATGCGCTTCGTAGCGCAGCCGGTAGAGGCGGGCGCTCTCGCCCTCGAGCGCTTCGAGCTGATCGGTTGCAGCGAGGGCGGCCTGCCAGTCCTTCTTGGTGACGTAGACACCGGCGATAGCCGAGTGCGCCGCGCCAAGACCCGGCTCGAGCTCGATGGCCTCCTTGAACTTCGCCTCGGCCGTCGCGAGGTCATTCGCTTTGAGCGCGTCGACGCCCTCGTTGAATGCCGTCTGCGCTGGCGTATAAGTAGCCTCGGGACCGCCGCCCCCTTCGGCGACCGCAGTCTCCGCCAACCGGCCACCGAGCTGTACCGTGCGCTCGGTACCCTGAGCACCAAGCTGCGGCTTCACGTTGATCGTGAGAGGCTGGCCCTCGTCTGGCGTGACCGTGATCTGGTAGACCTCCGTCGCATCGACGACGCTGATCGTGGCCTTGCCACGCTTGTTGGTCTTGGTCTTGCGGTTGAATCTCGGCAGCGCCTCGCATGTCGCACTGACCGCGACTCCGGACGCAGGCTTGCCTTCGGCGTCGAGGACGTTGATGACGACGCGGCCGATCGTGCCCTGCGACGAGGCCGAAGCCGGCAACAAGCTGAGCAAGAGCGCAGCCAGAATCAGGCGGAGTACGAGCGGTCGAGAGTGGCCGAGCGGTTCCTTGGTAAGCATGGCGAGTCCTCTGTTGTGTCGATCGTCGATAGCGGTCGCATGGCAACCGACAGTCCGCGGCCAAGCCCCCGGGATGGTTCTTCGGGGACGGGACGGGCAACCGTCCCGCACAGACCAACCGGGATTGGGACAGTGTGAACAGCATACCAACGACGAGCCCGTTTGGAGCAGCTGTTGTGAAGAAGCCTCACCCTGCCCTTTGGTCGACCACCGCCGCCCACCTGCAAACCGGCGACTGGGCGCTGTTCTCTCTCCCCGTTGTCGCTGATCCCAGACCGCACCGGGGCCAATCGCGGTTGGTGTCTAGGCCAGCTCTACAGAGTGGGACCTACAGCGATTGAGCAAGGGTCCAGACGTCGCCGTCGAAGTGATTGACTAGACCATCGTTGACGTGCGCGTCGTCGCGGATCCTGTGGGCTCTGGCAACGAGCGCTGTGGCGCCGTTTGGGCAGCGCGCTAGCGGCCGAGTGACGACTAGCGGCTTATGGCGAAGGCACCCTCAGCTGCCCGACCTACCTTCGACCAATTGCTCAACGGTGCGAACGAAATCCGAACTCAGGTGATCCTTGTAGGTTTCCCAGACCCTTTGGATGCCCGGCCGGTTGACCCAGGTCGCCAATTCGAACTGTTTCGCGCGCCAAATGGCTTCGTCGTGAAACCCATGCTGCTGCGCAAAGTACTGAGCTTCGTTCTGGTGGAGATAGGCAATGATCAGCATGACGAATCGGTCCCACTCCTCCTCAGAGAGTTCGTCTGGTCGACTGATCCCGCGATTCCAAATGGAACTGAGCGCTGGGTCCTGTGCGATCGGCACGATCGTAGAGGTGATGTGATCCGCCGTCTGATAGTAGGCGTTGACGCGAAGACCGCGATTGTTCTGGCGAATCTGAATCGCCAGATAGATGAGCGTGACGACGACCGCTATCGCACCAGCCCATTCTCCAGTGGCGCTGACTGCATCCCAGTTCACTTCGGCCTCCCCATTCCGAATCTCTTCGAGGCTACCTCAGCCTGGCTCCGTCGCCTACCGGTCTATCTGGGAGCAGGATCCGCTGTCGACGTGTGGGCGTGCTCGGCTGGCTTAGCGAGCGTTTCACGGAATGGAGGGGTCACCCGGTTCAGCCCGCATCTGCCAACACGTCGAGCGCGCGGTCGATGTCGTCGTGCGTGTTGTAGAGATGAGGTGAGACCCTGAGCTCGCCGGCACGCATTGCGACGTCGACACCGGCATCGGCGAGTGCGCGGTGGACCGCCGGGTTGCGCTGCGGATCTCGATGCGAGACGAAGACCAGCGTCGAAGGATCCTCCTCTGAGCTCGACAGGCGGTAACGATCTCGATCGAGACCGCCGAGAAAGCGCCTGACCAGCTCTCGATCGTAAGAAGCGATGCGATCGAGGCCCTTGTCGAGCAGCAGCTCGATCGATGCCGTCCAGGGCACTGTGTGGAAGAAGCTGGCAGGTGGATCGTTGTAGTTGTC
>JANQPS010000505.1 GCA_028285365.1 Thermoanaerobaculia bacterium
GACGGAGTCGTGCTCGGGCGGGAGGCCATGGGGGTTCTCGACCTCATCGACATCGAGCGCGTCGAGCTCTTGCGCGGGCCTCAGGGCACCCTCTTCGGAAAGAACAGCTCAGCGGGACTCCTCAACATCGTCACAGCGTCTCCATCCAGCGACTTTCGCCTCAAGCTGGGGGCCGGAGTCGCCTCACGTAACGAGCGCCGAGTTCTGGCGTCGGTGGGCGGATCCGGGGGTAGCGAGAGATTTACATCTTTGGTCACCGCCTACTCCAATCGTCGAGACGGCATCGTGAGCGACATCAACCTCGAGCGCAGCTACAACGGTCGCGACGAGTACGGCGGGCGCGGCAAGCTTCGATTTCGAGCGAACGACCGAGTTTCTCTGGCGGCCTCGGTGGATGCCATCGAGCTGGACGAGATCTGCTGCCGCGTCACGTCGCGAGTCACCAACCCGACGCGTTTCCTCGGGCTCCTCGAGCCGCCAGTGGTCCCGGGCCCAGAGAACCGCGAGGTCAACCTGTCCGGCGGCTACGACGGTGACGTCGAGAACCGCGGCGGGGCGCTGAGCGTCGACGCGCTGTTGGGCAACCTGTCTCTGACCTCGATTACGGCCCACCGGAGTTGGCGGCCGAGGATCCAGAGCGACCTCGACGGGACGCCGGTCGACTTCCTCGACACCTTCGGCAGCGAGCGTGACCAGCGTCAGCTCAGTCAGGAGGTCCGTCTTTCCGGTCTGGCCGGGGACGCGGGCGAGTGGGTCCTTGGCGCCTACTACTTCGATCAAACCATCGACACCGACAGCATTGCCGTTGGCCCCTTCGGCAGCTCGACCACCTTTGCCAACGCCATCTTCTGGTCTTTTGACACCCAAAACAGCGCGCTCTTCGGCAACTTCGACTGGTCGCTTACCGACCGCTGGACCCTCTTCGCCGGGGCGCGAGTCCTCGAAGAGTCACTCGACTACGACTACCAGCTCTCGCCCGTGGGCGACATGCCGCTCTTTCCGGGCAACCCTGAGCGCATACTCCGCGGAGAGCTCGACGACGAGGCCCTCACCTTTCGGCTCGGGACGAGCGTCGAGCTGACCGAGCGCAGCACTGCCTACGCCAAGATCGCGCGCGGCTACAAAGGTGGTGGCTTCAACGCCTTCAACACGACCCTCGTCGTGGACGAGGTCGCCCCGGAGATCCCCACGAACTTCGAGATCGGCTATCGCGCGAGGCTGGCACGTCAACGCCTGTCGCTCGGGGCTGTCGTGTTTCATACCCGATTCAAAGACTTTCAAGCCGAGACTTGGGACGAGATCAACCTCGTGTTCGATCTCAACAATGCTGGCCGCGTCGAAACTGAAGGCATCGAGCTTGACCTCTCGTACAGACCAACGAGCAAGCTCGGCCTGGATTTCTCGGCAACCTGGCTCGACGCCACGTTTCAAGAGTTCAGCGAGATCCGCTGCTACCGCGGGCAGACCGAAGCACTCGGCTGCAATCCAGAGACGGGCCGTCAAAGCTTGAATGGCAAGACGCTGGCCAATGCGCCCGAATCGTCGGCGACCGTCTCGGCGCACTACACATCACCGCTCGGCTCGTCGCCCGTCGAGGGTTTTGTCCATGGCTCGGCCTACTGGCGCGATTCGGTCTCCTCGGCAGCCAACCTCGACCCCAGGACCGAGATCGGCTCCCTCACTCTGGTCAATCTCGCCTTTGGAGTGCAGTCCAAGAGCGGCCGCTACCGGGTGAGCGTTTACGCCAAGAACCTCTTCGAAGAGCACTTCGTCGCCCGCATCAACCAGTCCATCCTGAGCTCCGCCGAAGTCGTCCAGTACCCCGTGCCGGAGGCGCTTCGGTCGGTGGGATTCACAGTCGACTTCGAGTTCTAGAACTCGCTCTGTGAGGTCCAGGTCGGCTAGCTTCCACGCCTGAGGGAGGAAGTCCTACTGAGTGGCCTGGCTCCAGGAGTTCGTCTCCCAGAACTGAAGCCGCCCGTCATTGAGGGCGGCAACGATGGTTCGTCCGTCCGGAGACCAGGCGGTGTCGGAGAAACGGTCGGCGGGCTCCAGCGAGAGCAAGGCATTACCCTGCAAGTCCCACAGCCGCAGCTCTCCGAAGTAGCTGATGGTCAGCACCCTCGTCTGATCAGGGCTCAGCAACGCGTCGAGCGCGCGCTCGTTCTGGCAACAGAATCTGGCCACGAGTTCGCCCGACTGCGCATTCCACAGTCGGGCCTGTTGATTGATGGAGGCGGCAATCAGGAGCGCTCCATCGCCACTCCAATGCACTGAGCCAACGTTCTGGTCATCACCCTGGACGTGAAGGATCTCTTCCCCGGATGCCACGTCCCATACCTGTAGATGACCACCACTCTGTCCTGCGGCGATACGGGAACCGTCTGGGCTCAGCTCCACCCGCCACGGCACGTCGACCGCCTCGAGAACTCGGAGCCGCTGGCCGCTCTCCGGGTCCCAGATCTCGATGGGCTTCTGGTAGATGCCAGTCGTGAAGACGATGTCACCGCGTGGGCTCCAACCCACTTGCCACTTCCAGGCTCCTGAAGCGTCGAGCTCCGCGAGGACTTCCCCCGAGGTGGCGTCCACGACTGTGGCCTTGCCACCTGGACGAGCCAGGGCCACGCGACGGCTGTCCGGACTGAAGGGTGGCGAATCCTGAACAGTCACCGTGGCAATCGAACCGGCCGCACTGTCGCCTCGCTCGTCGATGCCGTTCTCGAGGGTAAAGAGTCGCGCCCCGCTCCGAGCGTCCCAGACGGCGTCAGTGCCATCCCACGAAGTTGTCTTGACCCTCGTCTCGTCAGGACTGAGCTGAATGGCCTGGAGCGGGCCAGTGTGGCCCTCGAGCCTCAGCCGTTGTCGCAGCGGCGAGGTGTCCCACACCGTCGCCGTATGGTCGTGCGCTGCCGTGACCAGCATCGAGCCATCGGCGTTGTAGATCGCATCCACGATCCGGCCATCATGAACCTTCAGCATGTCCGCTCTGACGCTCGCGCTGCCTGGCGCGAGCACGCGAACAGAGTTGTCTCCCGGGTCGAAGTAGCCGATGCGAAGCCCATCGTCACTGAGCTCGACTTTGTTGACGACCGCCGGCAGCAGCTCTGGGGCCGTCAGCAGGACTTCCCCGACCGGACCGTCCAGGAGCTGCAGCGTGCCGTCCAGACCCAGTCGCGACCAGAGCTTGCCGTCCGCGGAGAAGGAAATCCGACTGGTTGCCGACTCGAGAACGACTGACCCTGTGACGAGTTCGATGACCCACAGGCTCTCGTCGACCGAGCTGTCGGCAAGCGCCCAACGACCGTCAGGGGTGACCGACCGCACCCGACGATTCTGGCCGATGTCGAGGGGTTGACTAGAGAGCACCGAGGCGTCTTCCAGATCCAGCTCGATCACGCCGGAAGCACCCCCCGGAATCAGCACACTTCTACCCGACGCCGGAAAGTGGACGCCGATGTTGATGTCGTTGGACCCGAGACCAAACTGCGAGCGTTCCGCTTTCAGCTGGCCGCTGGGGACGTCCCACAGCTTGACGACGTCACGATGGTGACTGGTCAAGAGAGTCTTGGCGTCGTTCGAGAACCAAGCTCCGAAGAAGTCCAGTCCTCGGCCCTCCAAGCGAGAAATCTCCGTTCCCTCATCCAAGTCCCAGATCGACACTTGCGCTGCAGAAAGAACGGCCAAGAAGCGCCCATCCCGCGAGAACGCGGCGCTCGTCACATCGGTCGGCGCGGAGTAGGTTGCCAGCTCGACACCTTCGACGAAGTCCCAAAGCACTGCATGCGGGTGAGTGGCTGCGCTCACGAGCGACTCACCATCAGGCGACAACGCAAACTCGACGCCCCGGTTTTGTTCATCACCACGAAGCGTCGCGACGACCCCGGGGACGGCACCGCGCCACTGCTCGGCCGCAGTTCTGCCGGGCTTCGGCGGGATCTCGTGGACCGAGGAGCGCTCCCCCAGACGGGCACGGTGTGCCAGGTGCCCAAACTCCCAATTGCGATCCGCTTCCGGTGTTCGCTCCAACAGAGAGCGTGCCTGCGAGAGACTGCCGGCCTCGATCTGCGCAGCCGCCAGCTGCAGATCGGACAGATAGCGAGCGTACTCCGCCTCCCGCCGAAGCGCTCGTTCGTCGTCCGCACGCTGTCGCTCCCGAAACGCAAGACCACTCACGACGAGGAGCGCGAGCAGACCGAGGACAGCTGCCCAACGCACTTGGCGGCGTCTCTCGAGAGCTCGAAGCCTCTCCTCCTCGGCTCTCCGTTCTCTCTGGGTGCGCTCGCGCTCCAGCCTCTCCTCTTCCAGAATCTGAGACCGACGCTCGTCGAGTTCCCGCAGCCGCACCGCCAGCTCCCCCGCGTCCCCCAATCGGCGCTCGACCGTGCCGTCCACGCAGCGAGCGATGTCTTCGCGCAGGAGCGGGTCCTCGACGTGCTCCTGCCATCCCGTTGCGAGCGCGCGTCTCAGATCGCCCACGACCATCTGGTAGAGCACGACTCCCAGAGAGAAGATGTCGGAGCGAATCGTGGCCTCTTTGCCCTCGAGGAGCTCCGGCGCAATGTAGAGGTGAGTTCCGAGGCCCGGACTCTCGTCACTCAGGAGACTGTCTCCGAGACCCATGACGGTGAGCCCGGCGGAGACGGCTTCAGCCTCGGCCACAAGACCAATTCCAAAGTCAGCGAGGAGAGCCTGGGGGTGCTCGGCATTGCCGCCGATCAAAACGTTGGACGGCTTGACGTCCTTGTGGAGAACGCCGGCTCCGTGGGCAGCTGCCAGGGCGACCGCAACTTGCGCGACCAGCTCGAGCCGTTGCTCGAGCGCAACCTCCTCGACGCCACCTTGCGCCTCGCACCATCGCGCAAGATCGCCGCCGTCGGTGTACTGGGTCTCGAGGAATCGGGGCTCGAGATCGAGCTGCCAGTCGTAGACCTGAGCGATGTCGGGTCGCTCTCCGAGGGACCTGCGTAGCAGCCTGAGGAGGACGATCTCGCGCTTCAGCCCGCGCAGCCGCTCTTCGTCGACGCAGAACTTGAAGACGCGCTGGGCTTCACTGCGCGCATGTTCGGCAAGCCAGACGTCGCCAAAACCACCTTCTCCAAGACGTTCGACGAGGCGCCAGTTGGGGCGGCCTGGGATGGCTTCGCCTGTTTGAGGCTGCCACCCTGGCACGTCGTCGAAGAGGCCAATATCCGAGGACGTACGAAGCGCCTCGCGCTGCGCCACCGCCTCGATCTGAATCCGCGCCTCGCCGATATCTCGGAGACGACGTCGTGGGTCCTTCTCCAGGCATCGATCGAGCAGCTGCCGAAGCGGCCGCGAGAAGTCTTCAGGCAGCAAGGTAGTATCCGGCGTCCTGCCCAGGATGGCGCCGACTCTCTCCGACGGCGACTCACCGCCAAACGCCAACCTTCCGGTCACCATCTCGTAGGCGACACATCCGAAGGCCCAGATGTCGGAACGCTTGTCGACCTGGTCGCCCCGAATCTGCTCGGGACTCATGTAGGACAGCGTCCCAGCCACCGCTCCTTCCTCAGTCTGGACGTCGCGAGTCGCCGCCAAGGTGACGTCCGTCTCCTGGCGCTTCGCAATCCCGAAGTCGAGGATCTTCACTAAACCGTCGCTCGTGATCTTGATGTTGGGAGGCTTGAGGTCACGGTGAACGATCCCTCGATCATGAGCAGCCTCCAAGCCACCCGCGATCTGCAGAAGAACCGGCACGGCATCACTGGTCTCGAACGCCCGCTTCCTGATGAGCTCGTCCAGGGTCTCGCCGTCAATGAGTTCCATCACGAGGTAGGAGATCTCTTGGCTGCCGTCAGAGGAGACTTCGAAACCATAGATCGTCGCGACGTTGGGATGATTGAGCGCGGCCAACAAACGCGCCTCCCGCTCGAAGCGGGCTGTGGCGCGAGCATCACGTTCCCGCTTCGTGGCAAGGACCTTGATGGCGACGTCTCGTCCCAGCTTCTTGTCGTGGGCGCGGTAGACCTCTCCCATCCCCCCGGCGCCGATGCGAGCAGCAATCTCGAAATTGCCGAGGATCGTTGCCGGTGCAAGTGTCACTAAGCAGAGCTCCTCAGGACCGTTCAGAGCACGCAGGGGTGACTCGGACGAGTTCCTACAGGTTCTTCCTGGCTTTCAGAACGACAAGAGGGAATAGCCTGCCGAAGCTTACCGCTCGAGCCCCAGAGTCCGCATTCTTGCTTTGAGAGCAACCCGCGACACTTCGAGCCGCTCCGCCGCGTCATCGACGCTGACCCCCGATCCCGAGAGTGCCTCTTCGATTTCGACTCGCGTCAGGTCTTTGGCTTTACGAAGCCTGGTGCTCTGCTCGATCAGGGCATAGAGGGACGAGCGCGACACGCCGAGCAGCTCTGCCGCCTTCTTGACCTCCCACCGAGCGGAACGCATTCCTTCGACGAGCTCGTCCTCGGTGACGTCCATAGGATCGCGGTAGACCGGCGACACCTTCGTTTCCGCTGAGCCAGCACCTTTCGCGTCCTTGTTCTTCCGAGCACGCTCGAAGGTCATCTGACCCAACTCCCGCTCCGCGTCGATCTCCTCGTCGTCCCAATGACCAATCACCAACTGACCCGCCAGATTGCGCAGCTGTCTGACGTTGCCTGGCCACTCGCTCAAAGCGAGTCGCGAGACCAAGCGCGCCGGCAGCCACGGTCGATCCCGCTTGCAGCGGACCAGTAGCTCGCTCTCGAGCCCATGCTCCTTCAGTCTCGTGCGCAGGAAATGAACCAAGAGGAGCCCGATGTCTTCTCTGCGGTCGCGCAGCGACGGCAGGTTGACCTCGTAGCCGGCCAACCGCTGCAGGAGGGGCGCCTTGAGTCGTCCGGTGGCAACACTCTGGTCGAGATCCGAGTCGGTCGCGGCAAGGACGCGAACATCGACTTCGTGCTCGATGTCTGAGCCCACCGGACGCAGCTTGCCTTCCTGCAGAACGCGAAGGAGGGCTACTTGGACTTCGGCGTTGGCCTCTCCGATCTCGTCGAGAAACAGCGTGCCACCTTCAGAGCGTCTGAAGAGACCACGCCGAGGTCTGGCACCCGTGTAGGCACCTTCGGTCGAGCCAAAAAGCTCGGCTGCTACGAGCTCGGATGGCAGAGCGCCTACGTTGACCGCTGTCCACGGTTTCTCGGCCCGCGCGCTCTGTTCGTGAATGGCGCGAGCAGCCAGCTCTTTGCCGGTACCCGTCTCGCCTCGGACGAGAACTGGCACATCAGCCCGAGCGACTCTCAGGATCTCACTGCGCGCCAGGGCGATGGCATCGCTGCAACCAACGAGTCCGAGATCAAATCCATCCCGTGGCCTGACAGGAGCCAGCCGTCTGAGCAGTAATACGATGCGCTGCGCGACTTCCAGCACGACTCCCCGATCGAGCTCTTGCTCGGGCACACTGATGGTCCCCGAGCATCGCTGGCCGTTGACGACGACTGTTTGGCTCTGGCCACTCGAGTCGATGGTCAAGACACCACCCGCGCGCTGTAGGACGACGGGCTTGCGGCTCAGGCGCGAGTCCGCCAACGGTCGGTAGTCGTCGTGAAACGATCCATGGAAGATCGGCTCGGTCCGCGACAGGGCGGCGCCGCGATCCAGACCGCCCAGCGGCGCACACTCGCCGATTCGCGACAGGTCCGGGTGAAACAGAACCGCCAGAGTCGGTACCGTGCCGACGGCCGAAGGCCGAGCACCCACCTCGTGACCCGTTTCACTGTCGAGGTGTCGACTCCAGGTCTCCTCGCCTCTAGCCGGCCGACTTTCAGACGCCTTCTGATCGCCCTCCGCCATGACTCGTTTGTCCCTACCAGCCCCTTCGCATTCAAAGAGATCCTCTCACTCAACCGGCGAGCACCGTGGAAGAGAGTACCGTAGCCAGTGTTCCAGGGGGAGTTGCCCGCCAGAGGGACACGACTCGCCGTGATCGGATCGACGACAGCAACTCGACCCGATGGAGGGTCTACGGCCTCGTACGATCACCGATGTCTGGCCCCACGAGCTCGCCACAGCCGAGTCGAATTGACCGCCCTGGTCAAATCTGGGATCCTTTCGGGGCTACGATCCAATACTGCTCGCTCGCCCGTCAGCCGGAGCCCCGTGTCCAGAACTCGAGCCTGGACCCAGCGCCGCCGGGCCGCTCGCGAGGTCACATTCTCTCGGAGCTCTTGGAGGCCAGCGCATGACTCGTCCCAATCGCCGGCAGGTACTCAAAGGTGCCGCCGCGTCAGCAGCCGCATTCACCATCGTTCCGCGCCGTGTCCTGGGCGGAGTCGGCTACACCGCTCCCAGCGACACGCTCAACATTGCCGGCATCGGTATCGGCGGTAAGGGATACACCGATCTGCAAGGCTGCAGGCACGAGAACATCGTGGCTCTGTGCGACGTCGACTTCAAGCGCGGCGGGCGCTCGGCCAGGGCGTTCCCCAAGGCCAAGCACTACTCGGACTACCGGGTCATGCTCGAAAAGGAACCGGGCATCGACGCGGTGACGATCTCGACTCCGGATCACATGCACGCGTTCATCGCCCTCGAGGCCATGGGCCGTGGCAAACACGTCTTCTGTCAGAAGCCCCTGACGCGCACCGTCGAGGAGTGCCAGGCACTGATCGCAGCCGCCAAGCGTACCGGGGTCGTGACCCAGATGGGCAACCAGGGGCACGCCAACAAAGGGACGCGGACGATTCGGGAGTGGCTCGAAGCTGGCGTCATCGGCGAAGTCGATCGGATCGAGTACTGGACCAACCGTCCGATCTGGCCTCAGGCGCTCAATCGTCCAACGGAGGCGCACAACGTCCCGCCGCACGTGGACTGGGACCTGTGGCTCGGCGCCGTGCCGGATCGGCCCTATCACCCCGACTACTACCACCCCTTCAACTGGCGTGGATGGTGGGACTTCGGTACGGGAGCGCTCGGCGACATCGCCTGCCACTCGATGGACGCCGGCTTCTGGACCTACGATCTGCGCAACCCCACGACCATCGTCGCCGAGACCACCAAGGTCTACGACGAGGCAGCACCTGCCGCGTGTCGCATCACCTACGAGTTCCCGGAGACCTCGAAGCGCGGACCCATGACGGTGATTTGGCGCGACGGCGAGCTCAGCCCACCGCGGCCGCCCGAGTTCGACGACGAGACCGCCAGCTGGCCACCGATGAACAGCGGTCAGATGTTCATGGGAACCAAAGGCATGCTCATGGCCGACATCTACGGCAACAAACCCACGCTCTATCCCCAGAAGCTCCAGGACAAGGTGGCCGAAGAACCGGTACCCGAGAAGTTCGCGCGCACGAACGGCGTTTACAAGGAGTGGACGGAGGCCTGTAAAGGCAACGGCGAGGCGGGATCCAATATCGCTGATCATGCAGGCCCTCTGACCGAGATGGTCCTGCTGGGCAACCTCGCGGTCCGCTCGCGCGAGATCGTGCGCTGGGACGCCGAGGCGGGAACCGCCGGATCCAAGCAAGCTGACAAGTTCTTGTCAGAGACCTATCGTGATGGCTGGTCCCTGACCACCTGATTTCCGCCCAGATCTTCCGACGAACCCGAGTTCGGCTCACTTCGAGCCGTTCGCTCCAATCTGCTCGGATCGCACAGCGATCCACCCACGAGCTCGGCGCTGCCGTGTCCGAACGAACGCACGCCTCCGGCCGGTTGCTCACAGGAGAACACCATGACCCGTAGACCTAACCTGCTCCGCAGAGTGTCACCACTCACGATCCCGGCAATTCTCGCGGTAGTTGCGCTCACCCTCGGCGCCTGCGCGCCTGGACCTTCCGGCGACAGCTACGAAGCCCAGATCCGGCGTACGAGCCACGGCATCCCTCACATCACCGCCGCCGACATTGGCAGCCTCGGCTTCGGAGAAGGGTACGCCCAGGCCGAAGACCATCTCTGCTCGGTCGCAGACCAGGTCGTTCGCGCTCGCGGCGAGCGATCCAAGTACTTCGGTCCTGGTGACGATGATGCGCACCTCCGCTCCGATGTGGCCATGAAAGCCCTCAAGGTCCACGAGCGGGCGACCGCCGACTTCAACGCCATGGCAGACGACGTCCAGCAGTGGTACCAGGGTTACGTCGACGGCTACAACCAGTATCTCGAGGAAACCGGCAAAGACAACGTGGCTGGCTGGTGTCAGGGTCAGGACTGGGTGTTCCCCATCAGCACCTTCGACCTGGCGGCGTATCACCGGGTCGTCACCATCACCAGTCCACGTTTTGCGGACCAGATCGCCACGGCTCAGCCCCCCGGCGGCGGACCCGTGACCTCTGCGGCGATCGAGATCAAGGAGCCGGAGACCGCCAGCAACGGCTGGGCCCTGGGCTCCGAGCGCTCGGCCTCCGGACGCGGCATGCTCATCGCCAATCCTCACTACCCCTGGATCGGATCCAATCGGTTTTGGGAGAAGCACCTCACGATTCCAGGAGAGCTCGACGTCTACGGCGTCGGACTGATCGGTATCCCGGGCGTGGCGATCGGCTTCAACGACGCCGTGGCCTGGACTCACACCGTCTCGGCCGGGGACCGCTTCACGCTCTACTCACTCGAGCTCGTCGAGGGTAGCCCGACCAGCTATCGCTATGGCGACGAGCAGCGCGACATGACTGCCGAGCTCGTCAGCGTCGAGGTCAAGCAGGACGACGGTTCTCTGTCCAACCACGAGCAGCAGGTCTGGTTCAGTCACTACGGCCCTGTCCTCAACTTTCCCAACGTCGGTTGGAGCGAAGGTCTGACGCTCACGATGCGCGACGCCAACGAAGACAACGACGAGGGACGCCAGCAGTGGCTGGCGATGGACCGCGCCAAGACGCTCGACGAGTTCAAGCAGGCGCACGCCGAGTACCAGGGAATGCC
>JANQPS010000509.1 GCA_028285365.1 Thermoanaerobaculia bacterium
GGAGGCCGGTGACCGAGGTCTGCGCGTTCTAGCTCTCGAACCCTTCCACGGTGGTAGTCACCGCGTCTTCCTCGACGAATGGGTGGCGCGAAGCCGCCACCGCTGGACGGTGTTGGGGCTGCAGGCGCGCAAGTGGAAGTGGCGAATGCGCCACGCGGCGGTGACTCTCGCTCGCCGAGTTCAGGAATTGCGCGCGCAGGGAGAAGCCTGGGATGTCGTGTTCTGTTCGGACATGTTGCCTTTGGCGGAGTGGCGAGGGCTCGTGGGAGGACCCACGGCAGCGCTGCCGTCGGTTCTCTACTTCCATGAGAACCAGCTGACCTACCCGGTTCGAGAGGAACGGGAGCGCGACCTGCACTTTGCCGTCACGAACTTCGTTTCCGCGCTGGCGGCTGACGAAATCTGGTTCAACTCCGCTTTTCATCGAGAGGAGCTTCTTGCCGCCCTGCCGCGACTCTTGAAGCGGCTGCCAGATCGTTCGCTGGGAGATGAGATCGAATTCGTCGCCACACGGAGCCGAGTCGAATGGCCGGGCGTGCGCGAGCCGTCGGGCGAAGACTCTCGACTCGCGCGCGACACTGATGCACCACTCAAGATCGCCTGGGCGGCTCGCTGGGAGCACGACAAAGACCCGGAGACCTTCTTTCGCGCCTTGCGCCGTCTGCCGGCCAGCGTCCGTTTCGAAGTCAGCGTCCTGGGTGAGTCCTATCGGGAGCAGCCGGCGGTCTTCGAAGAGTCCCGTCGCTGGCTCGGTAGCCGCGTCGCACATTGGGGACATCTCGACTCACGAGACGAGTACCATGCCGAGCTCCGCCGCTGCGACGTCTTCGTGTCGACGGCGCTGCACGAGTTTTTCGGTCTTGCGGTTGTCGAAGCTGGGCTTGCGGGCGCCTATCCGCTGCTGCCTCGCCGACTCTCTTATCCAGAGCTCCTCGACATCGAAGGTGAGCAGTTCAGCGAACACCTCTACGAAGGGCGGGCCGGGGCGCTTGCGGAGGGGCTGGAGCGACTGGGCCGTCTCAAGTCGAGCGGCTCGCTCCCGCGTGACTCGGTGCTCGCCCCGTTCTCGCGTTTTCTTTGGGACAGGCGGATCGACTCGCTGGATGGCGGGCTCGAACGCGCCGCCGTGCAGTCGGCCATGCAGTCGGGAGTCAGACCATGACAGAGGGTCGGAAGATCGGAGTGAGTGGTGCGGGTGGCCTGATCGGCTCCGCGCTCACCAGCGAGCTCGAGGCGCGAGGTGATCGGATCGTCAAGCTCGTGAGGCGTGAGGCTGGCTCGGAGCACGAGGTCCAGTGGAGCGCGACCAGCGGCCTGGTGGGAAACCTGGCACCCCCCGAAGGACTCGATGCGCTCGTGCATCTGGCTGGCGAGAACATCGCTGCAGGTCGCTGGACGGCGCGACGCAAACAGCGCATTCGTGAGAGTCGCGTCGGTGGAACCCGCCGTCTCGTCGACAGCCTCGGGCAGCTGCAGAAACCGCCTGAGTGTTTTGTCTGCGCCTCGGCAGTGGGTTTCTACGGAGACCGGAGTGACGAAATCCTCGACGAGACGTCGACTCGCGGAGAGGGCTTTCTCGCAGATCTCTGTGTCGACTGGGAGTCCGAAGCGGAGCGGGCAGACCAGCACTGTGCCCGGGTTGTCGTGGCTCGCTTCGGAGTCGTGCTCGCGGCTCCGGGGGGCGCGCTCGATCGCCTGGCGCCCATCTTCAAGCTGGGACTAGGCGGCCGGTTGGGTTCCGGCAGGCAGTACATGTCGTGGATTGAGCTCGGCGACGCGACGCGTGCCCTCACTCACCTCATCGACGACGAGGGTGCTGAGGGTGTCTACAACCTGGTAGCTCCCCAGCCTGTCTCGAACTCCAGTTTCACACTGGCTCTCGCCAGGACGTTGAGCCGGCCGGCACTGCTGCCGGTGCCGAGTTTTGCCATTCGTCTCGCTCTGGGTGAGATGGCTGACGAGATGCTGCTCGCCTCTCAGCGAGTACAGCCCGCTCGGCTACTCGACGGCGACTTTGAACCACGGTTCCCAGACGTCGACTCTGCGCTCCGCCAGGTGCTGAGCTAGGACCAGTACAACCGAAAGCCCTCTCACCGGACAAGAGTCGGGTGTTCGCTCGAGGGCTGCCCCGTCGTTGGACAGGGTGAGGGCGATCCGACGCGCCGATCTGGCGGGACCGAGGTGGCTCGAAACGCGCTCCGAAAACGTATTGGGCTACCAGAGGGATGCTCGGGGGCGTCTGCTCGCTGGCGCGAGGTGAGAGGAATCACTCGAGCGGAGCGTTCTGTAACACGAGGGGGCGGGCCGTCGCCCCACAGGCGTAGAACGACTGGAGGTAGGCGATGATGGTTCGAGACAGCCATGAGGAGCCTGGACAGGTGGGAGCGCGTGCGGCGGTGCGGGTCGCAAGGCCGGTCGAGGTCAGCTACTCGGCCAACTGCTCTCCGATCAGTGGTCGCATTTCGGACTTGAGTGAGACCGGCATGTTCATCGACACGGTTCACGACCTCCACACCAGTACCGTGCTGGACTTCGAGCTGACGCTACCGGCAACGCCGTTGGACCCGGCCCCGCGCGCGATCAAGGGGCGGGGAACGGTGATCTGGACCGATCCCATGGGAGGAGCGGGCGTTCGGTTCGACTCGATGCGCGCTCACGACAAGGAGTGTCTCCGCATGTTCGTTGCCGCGACCTTGTTCGACCAGAGCGTCAGCGCCTGATCACCTCGCAGTGTCCCTTCGTCAGCTGGGGTCGACCCTAGATCCCAAGGTCGACTGAGCTGACGACGTTGGGTGATGCCTCGCAGGTCGCGAGCGCGCTCGTGTCCTGGACCGGTCGAAACGGTGTACCCACGAGGTTGCGGTAGAGCTTGCCGGCACCGGTCACCGTATCGACGACTCGCATCTCCACGCGCACATCCGTCAAACCAGCGGCGAACACCCAGAATGCGTTGGTGATCGAACAGCCGTCGAGCAGCTTGACTACCACCTCGATGTTCTCTTCGGAGAAGAACCAGAAGGTACCTGTCTCGTCCGTCAGCGGTGAGGCCATGCCGGTACCCGTGTCACCCTCTGCGGTCTCGAAACTCACCGTGACGCGGAATCGACCGTCTTGCAGGCAGAGAGTCAGAGCGTCCGGTGTGCACGTACTGGGCTCTTCGGGCTCCAGGACCTCCTCTAGCGGTTCTTCGTTGCCGGTTCCGCCGTCGTCATCGTCGTCATCGTCGTCGTCGTCCTCGTCATCGGGCTCGTCTGGTGGATCGAGTACGAGCTGTTTGAGCGTGTCGCCGTCGCCGGTCCGAATCATCAGGGTAGGAATCGTGATGTCCGTAGCCTCGCCGCCGAGTGTGATGAGTCCCAGCACGTTGTTGACCACGACGACTCCGACCGCGCCGGCGTCCTGGGCGTTGCGGACCTTGTCGACGAAGAGACACTCGCCACGATCGACGATGGCGATGGAGCCTCGAACCTGATTGCGGTTGACGACGGGTTGACACCCGAGTGTCGGAGTGGCTGAACCGTCGTTGACGATGCTGAACCGACCGGCAGCCGAGGTCGACTGAATGCTGGGGCCAAAGGCGGCGGTCGAAGCGAGGAAAGACATTGCTGCAGGCGACGGAGACTCGATGCGCACGACCGGGCTCGGGTCCAGTAGGTTGCGCGCGCGTCGATTGACCTGGTTGCCGTCCCAGGCCACGGAACCGTCACGGGTAGCGGACTCTCGAATCTGCGCGGCCGACATTCGCGCCCAGTTGCGGCCGATCTCGTTGTCGCGAATGAACTGCGAGAAAATGTCGGGAGCGCCATTGAAGAACTGCCCGCTGGATTCGTTGATCAGGTTGGCGAAGCCGAGGCCGTGCCCCATCTCGTGAAGGGCTACCGAGACGAACGAGATCTGCCCGCTGGGCGGAGTGCTGTCGAGTGCATAGGAATAGGACGAGCCGGCTCCCAGGCACGCTTGATCGATCTGGTCGTTGAAGGTCACCAGGAGCTCGCCAGCATTCGGATCGCTGTTGTCTTCGAGGCTGAGGTTCTGTCCCGTCAGGGCCTCGGCGAGAGCACCGTGGTACCAGGTGCCGGGGAACGGAGCCCCGTCGAACATGAACACGAAGTTCGGTCCGGCTTGCGCAAGGACGGCTCCATCAGTCTCGCTGCAGGCGAGCTCGGAGAACTGGACCTGGACGTTGATGGTGACCGGGCTCGCAAGGAAGCCCGCCCAGATGTCGGCTGCGCGCTGCATTGCCGCCAGACGCTGGGAGCCGAGACTCGGATCGTTGAATCCCTCGCCGGGACCGTCCGCGACGCGCAGGACGATCTGTGCTCCTCCACCCGTGGGCCAACCGAGGTCTTGCATCGCCTGGGCCGTGAGATCGATGTCGCCGGGCCGGAGCGACGAGGAGATGCTGGGCTCCATCAAAAGGTCCGGTGACACCGTGTTGTCGAAGTGGCTGATGGAGGAGCCCGGATCGAGCATCTCGGGCGCAAACAGGAGGACGCGGCCGTTGCCGTCCGTACCGGCGGGCAGGTTCGGGTCGATCGTCAACTCTCCGACGAGCTCCTGGGCCTTCGCCACTGGCGCTGTGGTGGCCGACGTCGAGATGAAGATCGTCGCGACGAGAATCAGCGGGAGGAGGGAACGTGAGGCCACGATTGGATGGAGGTGCAGCCGGTTCATTGGATCGGAGCCCGCTCGGCCGTCCGCCTGGGGGTGCCTTGTCCGGAGCCGCCAGGCACGCCGGCGAGCGAGTCGTCTGTGGAGTGGTCGGGATGAGTCTCCGTGCAGCCGAAGTGGAAGGTCCCATCTTCGCCTCGATGGACTCGAAGTGACGATTGAAAGGCTCCGTCCAGGTACGCGCCAATACCGCCCGGGACCGCGAAGTAGCGAATCCGAGCTGAAGGGTCGGTGCCATCTCGCCGGATTCGCTGCTGATCCTGCTGGCGAGCGAGCAGGCTCAGTGCGAGCCGCTGGGCCGGGGTCGATTCGTTGGTGAGCTCGCCGGTCTCGGGGTCGACGTAGATGACCGCGCCATGTCCACGTCCCCTCGGGACCTCCGTGACGAGCTCGCTGGACGACTCGAGACGGGACTCCGCGAGCTCTTCAGCCTCGGTTCGCGGCTCCTGCTGGCCGAGGGACGGGGCGCAAAGAGCGCACACCAGAACGAGGCTGATCAGCGCGACGGTCGCAGCTGTCGGGGAGGCGAGAGTCGGGACTTCGTCTGGCGCAGGTCGTCTCGAGGACGCAGACGAGCCTTCGTTGTGGTGACAGGGCATGGTCAATCTCCTCTCTGCACGAATCTTGCAGCGAAGGAACATCATATGGAAAATCCAACGTGCGGTGGCAACCGCAGGATCAGATCTGGCAACGGGGGCGGCAGTGCTTCTGATTCCCAGATCCGGGTTTTCCGCGGGTTTGGCTCAGCTTGTTCAGCAATCTGGATCGTGAATCCGGAAGCGCAAAAGGTCTGCGCAATGGATTCAATGTCTTGGAGTGCTCCGGCCTGCTGAATCGGAGAGCCCTGCCCACGTTCTTTTCTCGCCAGTCAGACAACACAGCAGTTCACCAGATCGAGGAGATTGAGCGCCTGATCCAAACGTCGACGCGGCCGCCACGCGGCTAAGCCCTTCGACGTAGCCAAGACAGTCCAAGAGAGCCCCGCCGGTCCTCGCTACCCAACTCCCGCGTCCTACGGGAGTCTGGTTGGTCGAGGAGACCCCGCCGCGGCCTGCAGGCCCGAAGCGCTGTCGAGCGCCTCGGTGAGAGTGCAGGACGCTGGAGCAAGGGAAGTCGACGCCGGTTTCTCGAACAGATCGCTGACTCGCGGCGCCTTCGCCGCATCGCCCGTTTCGTTTTTTGTTCCGCGTCCCATCAACAACAGCAGTTGGAAGGTTGAACATGAAGAGAATTGCCCTCGTTCTCATCGCCCTCCTGGTCCTTGCCGCGCCCTCAATGGCTGACGGACCAGAGACCGGCGTCGTCACCGGTAAGGTGACGGATCCTTCGGGAACGCCGCTCCCCGGCGTTACCGTCACGATCTCCGGCGACCGCGGCAGCCAAACGGCTGTGACGACAGCCGAAGGCATCTATCGATTTGCGCTCCTCTCGCCTGGTGAGTACTCGGTGACTGCCGAGATGGACCAGATGAAGGCCGGCGCCGGCGCCCGTGTCGTAGCGGGTGGCGCCTCCGAGATCGACCTGGCGCTCTCGATGGCAACGGAAGAGACCATCACCGTCACCTCCGAAGCCCCGATGGTCGACAAGTTCAACGTCACCGCGGGCTCCACCGTGACCGCCGAGATCGGCGAGCAGACGGCGGGTACGACCCGGACCTACTACGGTGTCATCAACACCATGCCGGGCGTGACCTCGGACTCCCAGAACGAGGACATCCAGCAGACGCGTCCCTCGGTCAACGGCGCGCACTGGTCGGACAACAACGTCTTCATCGACGGTGTCGACACGAGCTTCGCCCGCTTCGGCGGCAGCCGAGTCTTCATTCCGACGACGGCGGTTACCGAAGTGACCATGGAAGCTGGCGGCTCCTCGGCCGAGTACGGTCGGTCGGCCGGCTCGACCACGAACGTCATCGTCAAGTCGGGAACAAACCGGTACCACGGTGACTTCCTCGTCCAGCAGCAGGACGTCGATTGGGCGTCTGACTACGATTCACATGTCGAGCTCACCCAGCGTGAGGACTTCCCGAAGCCCGCTGACTTCTTCAAGCGTCAGGACTTCGAAGAAGACAACTCGAGCACGGGCTACGAGCTCTCGTTTGGTGGTCCGCTCGCGCGCGACAAGGCGTGGTTCTTCCTCGCCTGGAGCGACGTCGACACCAACGACATCGACAAGGCTCTCAACGGTGACCCGGTCGACGCCAGTCTCAACACCGAGGCGCGGATCGCGAAGTTCAACTTCCAGCCGGGAACGAGCCACCAGCTGTCGTTCTCCTGGATCGACACTCCGGCCAGCCGCAACTACTTCAACCCCGAGTCGAACGACTACTGGACGCGGACCCCGCACGTCATCGACGGCGGGCTCGGTACGTTGAGCTGGAACTGGTCCGCATCGTCCAATCTGTTCCTCGAGACGAAGGTCGCCACTCAGACCTCCGACGAGAACAAGTTCCTTGCCTGTGGCAACACCGACATCGAAGCCTGCATCGACCAGAAGGCCCAGGATCGTGGTCCTGATGGCGTCGGCGACCTCCGTTTTCCGCGGATCCCGGAGCTCGGGCCCCACCTGCCGGGCAACAACTACCGTGTCTATCTCGACACCGACAACGACGGCGCTTGGAACAACGGCTGGATTCTCGACAACGGCTTTGGCCTCAACGAGTTCCCGCGCGACCAGGCCAACCTCAGCCTCACTCAGTTCGTGGGCACCAATCACGAGCTCAAGTACGGTCTCGATTGGCAGCAGGTCGAGTGGCTCTCCGACGTGTCGCGTCCTGGCCTCTACAGCGGTCCCAACTTCAATGCCTTCAGCCCGTTCGGCTACACCAATGCCAGCGGCCTGATCGGCTTCGAGGAGTGTGGTGTCACCCGCACGAGCGCTGCAACGGTGGGTGCCCTGAATGCTGGTCTCGTGACTCCGTCTCTCAACTCCGATGTATTGACGGCTCTCTTCGGCAGCCCGGCCGGCTTGGCCAGCATCTGCCTGTTCCGCGACTACAACGCCGCCTTCTTGCAGGCTCAGCGTGGCAGTGGCGACAGCCTGAACGAAGACGCAGCGCTCTACATTCGCGATCGCTTCACGGCCGGTGACAACTGGACCTTCAACCTCGGTCTTCGCTACGAAGACACGAGCGGTGAGAACGATATCGGCCGCACGGTGTTCGAGGACACGCACATCGCTCCTCGTATTGCCGTCACCTACGACATCGCGGGTGACGGTCAGAAGCTGATCTCCCTCAATACAGGCCGCTACTACGCTCAGCTCAACCAGCAGTGGACCAACGAGTGGCTGCAGGACGAATGGGGCGGCTACAACGAGTACCAGGACTTCTTGTTCTGCGACGCGCTGGATGTGGCCCTTGGGGTGTGCAGCGCGGTTGGCTACAACTTCCCGCTGCGCGCGATCCGCCCCGGCGTGATGTGGGAGCTCGTCGACTCTGGAGTCTTCGAGTCCGACATCGAGCCCTACTACAAAGACGAGATCATCCTCGGTTTCGAGTGGCAGGTGTCCAACAACTGGGCGCTCGACGCCAAGGCGATCGTCTGGGAGCTCGGCAACATGGTGGGTGGAACCATCCAGAGTGCTCCAAACGGCGAGCAGTTCAACTTCGCCGCCAACTACAAGGACTACCCGGAAATCCTGGGTTCCTTCGGGATCGTTCCCCAGGACCTTCTCGACAACTTCGAAGAGGGCAAGAAGGAGTACCAGGCCCTTCAGCTGCAGTTCAACCGTCGCTTCGCTGACGGCTGGGCGCTCTACAACAACGTCACCTGGTCCGAGCTCGAGACGACCGGTGCGGGCGCATGGTGGAACAACACCAACAGCGACTACGGAGCGAACCTCGAGACCGTGCTGACCCAGGACAACCTGGACCAGTGCAACATCAACCAGGTCGATCGCAACATCCCGGTCGACTGCAACGTGCTCCAGCCGTTCATCGGGCAGTCGGTGTCGACGATCAATCGCTTCGGTAGGGAAGGCACGATCGATCGCCCGATCATCTGGAATACCTTCGGTTTCAAGACCTGGACTCCAGGAAAGCACGACTTCACGCTGGGTGGTCACTTCACCTTCCAGAGTGGAACGCCGTGGGCCCGAAGCGAGAGTGTCAGTGTCGTCTCTCTGGACGGCAACAACGCTCGTAACGACAGCATCGGCCTGCAGGTCGAGCGCGTCGGAACCCGTCGTCTCGACGACATCTACTCGCTGAACCTCAGCTTCGCCTGGGGCTTTCCGCTGGGTTACAAGAACCTGCGCGGCCAGTGGCGGGTCGAAGGCCTCAACGTGACGGACCAGCAGGACCAGACCCTGATCACGGGTCGAGGTGATGTGCGGGCAGTGCGACGCGACTTCCAGCGTCCCCGCCAGTTCCGCACGAGCCTTTCCTTCCGCTTCTAGCACTTGCCCTGAAGAGACAGCTCGCGAGCCGGCCGTGTGCCGGTCTCGCGCGTTGCTCTAGGAGTCTCGAACCTCGGGACGTTGCGTTCGAGCGCGACGTGCCGTCGGCTTCGAGGCTCCTTTTTGCGTTTTGGCTGCGATTCGCGGTGCGTGCGGAGCGCTCTCCTGAGCGGGTGGAGCGACCGTCGTTCGGGCTCCTCGGGCGTCGCTACCGTACGCCGCCGGATCGCTGGACTTCAGAAGGCGGCCCGATCGCGTTATCTTCGGTCGGTGGACCGTGACCTGGACAGACCCTTGGAGCTCTCGTCGCGCGCAGAGGGCCTCTTCGAAGCCTTGCTGGAGGCGACGGTCGACGCCATTGTCGTCATCGACGAAGCTGGCTCGATTCTCCTGGTCAACGATGCGTCCTTGAAGCTCTTCGGCTACGAGCGGGGAGAGCTCGTAGGACGCAACGTGTCACAGCTCATGCCCCAGCCTTATGCCGAGGAGCACGACGGTTACCTGGCGCGCTACAGCAAGACGGGCGAGCGCAGGATCATCGGGCACGGTCGCGAGGTGACGGCCCAGCGCAAGGATGGCACGGTCTTTCCGGTCGATCTCGCTGTCGGAGAGAGCTCCTGGGCCGAGAGCCGGGTCTTCGTCGGCATCATCCGTGACATCTCGAAGCGACTCGAGCTGGAGAGCGAGGTCTTGCGGAGAGAGTCCGAACTGCTGGACCTGTTCGCCGGCTCGTCGATACCGACCGTATCCACGACAACCGACGGCGTCATCGTTCGCGCCAACCGCTCCTGTTCTCTGGTTCTCGGCTATAAGACCGAAGAGATCCTCGGACGATCTCTCATGGACTTCTGCGAGCCATCGGGGCGCTCTGAGTTGCGTCGGGTCATCGGCGAAGTCGGTACGGATCCCGTGACCGTCGAGAACCATCAGTGCATCACCGCGGACGGTACGCCGCGCGTTGGCTCACTGCAGCTCTCCGCCTACTCCGGCGGTGGCGGAGACCGCTACTTGGCGGTTCAGTTCGTTGACCGGACTCTCGAGCTCGAGGCGGAGCGGGACGCTGCAGAGGTCCGTGAGCGAATGGCTCACATGAATCGCGTGAGTACACTTGGTGAGATGGCCGCCGCGATCGCACACGAAGTGAATCAGCCCCTCGGGGCGATTGCGAACTACTCGCAGGCGTGCCGGTTGCTTCTCGAACGAGGCGAGATCTCAGCTGAGCGACACGGTGAGATCCTCGATTCGATCAGCGAGCAGGCACAGCGAGCCGGTGACGTGATTCGCCGGTTGCGGGCGTTGGTGCGCAAAGGCGCTTCGCAACGGGAAGTGATCGACGTCAACGACGTCGTGCGGGAGGTGGCGAGCCTGGTGGGGGTAGATGCCAAGCTGACAGGCATTCCGGTGGTTCTGGACCTCGTCGAGCCCATGCCGCTCGCGCTAGCGGACGCGATTCAGCTGCAACAGGTGACCCTCAACCTGATGCGCAACGGTCTCGATTCCATGCGCTCGCT
>JANQPS010000540.1 GCA_028285365.1 Thermoanaerobaculia bacterium
CGCGAGCCGGTGAGATCGAGTTGGATGGCCTCGTTCTGGCTTTTTCGGTTCTGGTTTCACTGGTGGCGAGCACGGCGTTTGGTCTCGCTCCGGCGCTCCGTCTCGCGCGGCCGGGCGAGTCCTCGTGGCGGCGCGTCGTGGGCGCGAGATCGGCGAGCGTGCTCAGCACGAATCGCGTGCTGGTCGCCCTCCAGCTTGCGCTCTCGGTCGTGCTGGTCAGCTGCTGCGGGCTCCTGATTCGGAGCCTGGACGGACTGCAGGCGGTCGAGGCCGGCTTCGAGACCCGTGACCTGTACAGCCTGAGGGTCTCCCCGCCGGTCGATACCTACCCCGAGGAGGAGGACCTGCGTCGCTACTACCGGCAGTTGCTCGAATCCGTACGAGCCCAGCCTTCGGTCGAGAGCGCGGGAACGATCTCCAATCGGCCCCTGTCGCGTTCTCGGCTCGGAGTCGGGATCTCTCCTGACGGCGCTCCGGTTCCGGATCGCGAGGCGGCGATGATGGTGAGCTATCGCGTCGTCTCGACCGATACGTTCCGGGCGATGAAGATACCGCTGCTCGAGGGGCGTGACCTCTCGGATGAGGACAAGCTCGCTGCGGCTCCGAGCGGCGTCGTCAACGCGGAAATGGCGCGGCGGCTCTGGCCTGACGAATCAGCGGTCGGGCAGCGCGTCTTCTGGCCCGATGGCTCGTTCTGGTTCACGGTCGTTGGCGTGGTGGGCAATGTCCGGCAGGCTGATCTGGCAACGGACGTCGTTCCCTTGGCCTACGTCGCCTACGAGCAGGAGTCCTGGGTGCGTTCGCTGTACGTGATGGCTCGGGCTCGTCAGGGTGCTGATCTCTTGTCGGAAATGAGACAAGCCGTGCGAGCCGTGGATCCGTTCGTGCCGATCGTCGCCGAGAGCAGCATGGACTCGGTGCGCAGGCGCTCGTTGGCGACACCCAGATTTCACGCCCTGTTCTTCAGCTGGTTCTCGGCACTCGCCCTGGTCTTGAGCTCGACAGGGCTCTACGGCATCACCGCGCATCAGGTTGCGCGACGAACGGCGGAGTACGGTGTGCGCATGACCTTCGGAGCCAGCGTGCTCGACCTGATCACCAGCGTCGTGCGTACCAGTCTGTGGCAGATCGGGCTGGGGGTGACCGGCGGTGCGCTGTTGGCGGTGCTCGCGACGAGGTGGCTGTCAGGCATGTTGCACGAGGTCTCGCCGCTCGACCCGTTGGTGCTCTTCTCGAGCATCGCGGGTTTGTCTCTGGTCGCTCTGGTCGTCACCGTGCTTGGCGCGGGGCGCGCCGCGGTCCTCGAGCCATTGAGCGCGTTGCGCAGCGCTGAGTGATCAAGAGCGTCGACGACCGTCGGGTCCTGACTCGAGCTCTCTGGCGGTCGCCGAGGGGCGTCAGTCCCAGCCGGTCGTGATGGACTCGACGCGCCGTTCGACCTGGCGAGGGAAAGCTTCCCAAGCAGTGCGGACTCGCTCCAGGAGCTCGCCGAACCGTGACGTACCGCGCAGTGCGCTGAGAGTCGGGTCGTGCTCGGCCATGAAGTGGTGGTGGATGAATCCTCGATCAACGGCCACTGCGAGCCAGTCGAGCGACGTGTCGACCTCGCCGGCGACGGCGTATGCCTGCGCCACCAGGCGAGGCAGCATCTCGCCGTATGCCGACAGCACGTCTTCGATGTCGGCGAGGCCTGGCAACGGAGCGTCGTCGATGGCTCGGTCGAACAGATGGGCGACGCGTGCCGGGATGGTCTCTTGCTGCTCAGGAGAGAACCCATGAGCGGTCTCTTGGGCCTCAGTCGAACGTCCGGCTGCGGTCAACGCCCAGACCAGGAAGAGGCGGGCAAGAGGATTGCCCGGGTCCATCTCGAACATCCGACGATAGGGACCCACAGCCTGCTGGGGCGCGCCACTCATGGCGTCGACGAATCCCGGCATGCACTGGTGGACCGGTGTGAGCGGGTCGACCACGAGAAGTCGGTCGATGAGCTCTCTGGCGCCTTTGACCTGGCCCGAGATGAGCAGGCAGTTGCTCAGGAGTGCAAGGGTCTCGGAGTCGTTGGCACCACTTCGGAGCGCAACCCGCAGGTGAGCTACTGCGCCCACGATGTCGCTGCGCGAGTAGGCGATCCAGCCGTCGAGCTGACGGACCTCCGGGGCCGACGGGTCGAGCGCGGCGGAGCGCTTCGCCCAGTGCTCGGCCTGCTCGATGGGAGCTGATGTCGGATCGAGGGCTGCCTCGCGATACTGGAGGTGTGTCCTCCCGAGCGCCGCGCACAGATCGAGGCGCTCGCCGACAGCGTCGATGCCTCGATGGAGCAGCGCCACGGCTTGATCGATCGCCTCGCGGTCCCAGCGCATGGACAGTTGCCGAGCGCGCTGGAGGCACCTCCAGGCTTCGAGGTTGGGATCTTTGGATCCGAGGTGAAGCGATCCTGAGGGAAGTTCCGCTTGGGCCGGCAGCAGCGATTCGAGCTCTCCAAGGACGCTGCGGGCAATCTTCTCTTGAATCTCGAACAGCTCCTGGAGCTCGCCGGAGTAGCGGCTCGCTGACAGCTGCCGGTCTGCTACGGCGTCGACGAGCTGGACGGTGACGCGCAGCTGTTCTCTGTGCAGCTGCACGCTGCCTTCGAGCAGGTAGCGCACCCCCAGCTGATTCGAGATCTCGGACGCAGTCTTGGCGGTGTCGCGTAGAGCCACGGAAGAGGTGCGGGAGATCACACTGAGTCCCTGAATCCGTGACAAGGCAGCGATGATCTCGTCGGTGAGACCGTCGGCAACGTAAGAGTCGGCCGAGTCCTGACCGTGAAAGGCAAACGGCAGGACGACCAGTGAGGCTTGCGGCCGCTCGGTGTCGTTATCCACCGAGCGACTCCCTGTCGAAGGATCATCGTCGCGGTGCTCGGGGATGGTGTCTTGGCTCTTCCTTTCAGCCGCCAGTGACGGGCTCAGCTCTCGGCTGCTGCGCCACTCTTCGATCTCGTGCGCGTAGGCGTAGACGGTTCCCTGACTAGCGTGCATCTGGCGACGTACTGGTAAACCTTCGCTCTCCCACCTCCGTGCCGTGCGCACGCTCCGGCCCAGGTAGGACGCGATCTCTTTCCATGACTCGAGACGGTTCTCGGCTCCATCCCTCTTCATGCGGCGCATGCTAACCGGTGGCCATCCGTGGCCATGTGTGGCCTAGGAGGGTCATGGCCAGCTCTGCGTCTCGCGTCGAGACGGCTTCGAGGTGAGGGTTCGACTCGCGACGGCGAAGTCAGCCGTTCACTCGTTCTCGAATCGTCAAAAGGAGCCCCTCATGAAGCACTCACTCGCCATGACCGTTCGTACTCTCGGCACGCTCGTCCTTGCCGCACTCGCAGCAACCGGCGTCTGCGCTGGTCAGGAAGAATCGAGCGATGCGGCCAGCGTCGACATGTTCTCGACCCATCAGGTCTCGGGGACCGGAGTTCACTTCTTCTCGACGGCGTTGATCCACGAGCAGCGCCCGACCGAGGTGGGCATGATTCAGCTGAGCACCGACATCGTCAGACTCGAAGGTGATCTCACCGGAGTCGTGCTGTATCACCCGCGCTCGGTCTTCGACTTCGCCTCCGGAACTCTCGTCAACACCGGTCACCAGGTCTTCTCGGGCACCATTCGCGGGTCGAAGCCGGTGATGCTCTACGACGACGGCTTCCGCTTCGAGGTCGATCTCGCAACCGGTGAAACGGTAGGTCGCGTGTTTCTCGTCGACCGCCTGGCTGGCCCGGTGAGTCGTTGCCGGCTCGAGATCTTCGGTACGGGACAGACGGAAGACGGCGACGCCACTCTGGGATACACGGGGACCTGCCGGGTCAATCCGCGAGCCAATCCTGTGGACTGAGGAATTGGCAACGCTGCGCGTTGCTTGGTAGTTGCCTTTGGCAACTACGGGACGACTTCCGATGTGGTGGTCTGAGGAATTGGGAGAGCTCGAGGCTGGGAGGGATCTTGGATCGCAGCGTCAATCCGTCGGAGGGCTCAGGACGGTGTTCCCACAGCCGGACGAACGCATGTCCTGAGTCAGGCGAAGGACCTCTGCCGAGTCCTTTGGGAGCGCGCCGGCGAGGTGTGCATGAGGTGGAAGTTCCTAGCATCAGGGCCGAGGCTCTTCCTCCATGCCGGCCGGACACTTCGCTTCGGGCGCAAGACCCCGGGCCGGCATTCCGTCAGCATGACAGTACGTATGAGGCATAGCGGATTCATCCCGGGCTCAGTGTCGGCGGATAGTCACTCAGGGAAAGTCTGCTTCGTGCCGTTGCGGTAACTCATGGGGCCTGGGCTTGACGAGCATCGTTGAGTCCTGGCATGGTTTCCACACGGGCGGCGGTCCACGCCCAACCTCTGAGGCCTCACCCCAGCTGAGGCCCCCGCGAGGCAAAGGGGGGAACACTCCCGGATCGGCACACGGTCCCTCATGGGCCGCGTCGGCCAGGCTGCTGGGGAGCGGGTCCATGCGCGGCGTTCATCCATGACGAGAGTCCCAAAGGAGGACTGTGATGCCGAAGAGAAAAGACCTCAAGCGCCTGATTCGCGAGCGTATGGACAAGACGGGCGAGTCGTACACGGCTGCGCGTGCCCAGATCCTGAAGCTGAGTACTCCGGCCGACGACAGGCTGGCCGAGTTGGGCGGGATGAGTGACGACGCGGTTGCCGCCAAGACCGGGCGGACGTGGAAACAGTGGGTGCGTGAGTTGGACGCGTTCGACGCGATTTCGATGCCGCATCGCGACATCGCGAAACGCGTCCAGAGCGACTACGAGATCTCTGGTTGGTGGGCGCAGACCGTGACGGTCGGCTACGAGCGCATCCGAGGCCTGCGCGAGATCGGGCAGCGTCGCGACACGAAGACGTTCGAGGCCAGCAAGAGCAAGACCTTTCCGGTGGAGCTCGCGCGCCTGTACTCGGCCGTTGCCGACGAGTCCGACCGTCGCCTTTGGCTCCCTGACGTCGACCTCGCGATTCGCACGCAGACCGAGAACAAGTCGATGCGGATCTCCTGGCCAGACGGCACCTCGGTGCACATCTACGTCTACGACAAAGGCGCTTCCAAGAGTCAGCTCGTGGTCCAGCACGTAGGGCTCGCCGACAAGGCGGACGCTGAGGGTCGCAAGCAGTTCTGGACCGAGCGTTTCGCTTCGTTGGCGGACGTGCTCGCGTAGCCGAAGTCAGTGACCGTGATCCTCGAAGCGGGAGTCATCGGCAGGTGGCTCTCGTCTCGAGGGCCTGGAGGACTCAGGGCTCTCGGAGCTCGATCAGCGTCTCCAGGTCGATGGGGTTGCGGCCCTGCTCGAGCTCGTGCAGCCAGGCTTGGCGCTGAGCGCGAGTCGACTCGTCGATGTCCGGGTCTGCGAGGAACGTCTCGAGGTCCTCTGCAGCCCCCTCGAGATTCCCGGTGACTGCACGGGCAACGGCCCGGCTGTCGCGATACGCCGCTCGGTCAGGAGCTCGCCTCACGGCCATGTCGCAGGACTCGTAGACGCCCTCGGCCAGTTCATAGAGCGTGCCCCACCAGCACACGTTGTTGGCGAGAGCGGAGCTCGACGAGGTGTTGGCGAGATGGACGGCAAACCGAACCGACTCGACCGCTTGGCTCGCGTCTCCACCGCTCTCGCGCAAGAGGTGAGCGACCAGCAGGTGATTGAGGGCGTTACCACGGTTGTGCTTCAGCGACCGTTTGGCGACCACGACGGCTCGCGCGGGAGTGGCGTCGACAGCGGCGTAGTGAAGGGCGAGCTGGAAGTGTGCGGCGGCGAACCAGTCGGCGGCGTGGACGGCATCGAGCAGATGCCTTTCGACTCTGTCCTGCCAGCCGTCCGTCTTCTGGAGCCGCTCGAGCGTCGCGAGATGGTAGTGGGCACGAGGACGATGCGGGTCGAGCTCGAGTGCGCGCTCGAGGTGTTCGCGCGCTTGATCGTAGAGAGTCGCTCGCAGGGCGAGGAATCCGAGGCCCTCGTAGGCGAGCGCCGGGCCGCTCGGGCTGCTCGGTACGGCTCCTGCCTGACTGGTGGAGGCTGCGTCGGTGGCTTCGGACAGCAACCTACCTGCGAGAGCGCGATCGAGATCTCGGGTGAGGAAGTCACCTCGATAGGCGAGAGCCTCCGCATCGGTCAGGTGGCGGACCGGGAACGCGCTGCCGTCGACCGCAACCGTCGTCTCGATGATGCGACTCGAGAACTTGGTGCGGTTGAGATAACGCCAAAGCTTCTTGGTGACGTCGCGGCGGCTACCAAACTGCTGCTTCCAGGCTGACTCTTCGTCGACTCCGCGGGCCAGCAGCTCCAGGTACTGGATCAGCTTTGGCCAGTGGGCTCCTCCGTCGCCCATCATGAAGTAGTGGGTGAGAGCCCAGGCCTGAGCGTAGAACTGAGGTCTCGTGCCGCGATCGGTGTAGGCCTTGGCTGCGAGGTCGGGGTCCACCAGCTCGTCCAGATTCATCAGCTTGGACTCGCCGAGATAGCGACGGTAGCGGTTGTTGACGATTCCAACCTGGATCTGTTTGTCACCGATGATCGATGTGGCGAGGACCTCCGCGAGTCCCTCGTTCAGCCAGAGTGGGAACCCGGGCAGACTGTGGCGGGTCACGCTGTGGAAGTACTCGTGGTAGAGGATGCCGAAGGAGTGCTGAGTCTCCACGTTCAGTCCCAGGACGATCTCGCCGCCCAGCTCACCATGACGAAAGAAGCCGCCGACGCCGCGCATTCGGCGATTGGCGAAGTTTTCCATCGCATCCGTCGTCGACAGCGCGAAGATCGGAATGGGTGACGGGTCGTGCTCGAGTCCGGGAAAGATCGCCGAGACGGCCTGGCGGAAGGCTTCGAACTCGCCAGCAACGCGTCGCGCGCGCCGCTCCGAAGCATTGCTGATGACGACGAAGGCAGGGCTGCGGACCTCGACCCACGAGTCTCCACGTGCCTCTTCGACCGAGAACGAGCCCCAGCTGATCGCCCAGAGTAGGACGAGTCCCGGGGCGTAGTGCCGAGCAATCAGGCTCGGCGGTACCCTGGTGGTCATCGTTCGACTCCTCCTGGTTGTCGTGCTTCTGTATATGAAAGACGGACGAGGATCCGATTTGTTCTCGATTGGAGCGTCGAAGTTCGCGGAGACCTACCGCTCGAGGACCGCTAGGCTTCAGGCATGCTCGAAGTCCGCTACCAGAAACTCGTGCCCTACTCGTACGAAGCCGTCCTCTTGCAGTACTACGACTACGAGCACATCGAGCACGTCCATCCCGACACGCTCGGCGAGTACCAACTCGTCTCTTTCGAGGGCGACGTTGTCGTCTACGAACAGATCTGGCCGAAGCGTTGGGGGCGGCGTAAGCGCAGCCTGGTCGAGCAGCGATTTGTCCCGCCCGACCTGATTCGCTTCACCTTCGTCGAAGGTCTCCATCGCGGCGTCGTCGTCGAGACTCGACTGAGCGAAGCCGAGGGAGGTACGCTCGTCGACGAGACCTACCGGATACCCTTGGTGCCGAACTGGTCGTGGCTTCGCGCCCTCGCCAGACCGAGCATCGTCAAACGGGTCGACCACATCTGGGACGAAGACCTTGGCGTCGAGGTCTGTCGTGGCGGGTGGCCAGGGTTGCCCGAGAGTCTGCGCTCGCAAGACGAGGGCCTCCCAGATGCGGCCGTCGAGGAGTCAGGCGGCGAGTGGGTATCCGTCTGCGATGTCTCGGACGTCGCTGTCGGGGCGCTTCGGGCGCACTCGGTCGGTGGCTCCGAAGTGGCCTTGGGGCGGGTGGAGGGGCGTCTCGTTGCTGTGTCGAATCGCTGCCCTCACGCAGGTGGTCCTCTGGCCATTGGACAGGTCGAAGGCGGGGCCGTCCGCTGCCCTTGGCACGACGCCCGTTTCGATCTCGCTGATGGCCGCTGCGTGCGCGGGCCTGGCGAAGAGGGTCTGG
>JANQPS010000552.1 GCA_028285365.1 Thermoanaerobaculia bacterium
ATCCGAGATCCGTAGAGCGCGCGAGCAGGAGTCGATTGTCCTCCGCCCACAGCAGGAACAGCGCACCCTCGTCGTCCCAGGCCACCGGCTCCACCCACCGGGGATTGAGCTCGGTGTTCGAGAACGTCGGATCCCACGTGCGCTCTCCCGGAACGTCGTGCGTCGTCCACGTCGAACCGCCGTCGACACTGACGGCGATCCTTTCGATTCCTTCGTCGAACTGTCTGCCGGACGCGCTGAGCGGCGTGACCCGGACGGCGATCTGACCTTCTGATCCGATGTCGAGATGACTGGAGCCGCCCTGCGGGTGGACCCGTTCATGCTCGGTCCACGTCTGGCCACGATCTGTCGAAGTGACGTAGCTCACCCCACTGCCGTCGTTCCAGATGGCATGTGCCGTGCCGTCCGGGGCGCACTCGACCCACGGGCGATCGTCGAAGCGATCTTCGGAGAGCACGTGCCAGACCCAGGTCGAGCCCGCGTCCGTGCTCGCGCCCACGGCGATGTGAACTCCTTCGCCTACGCTGCGATCGAAGCCCATGCTCATGAAGTAGAGCGTGCCGTCAGAACAGGCCAGGAGATCGACGTCGGAGTTGCCCCGCGCTCCGTCCTCGGCAGTACCCACGTCGACCTTGGACCATGCGCCACCGCCGTCGCTGGACTTCCAGAGAAACGGCACAGCGTTCGGGTCGACGCCGCTCACCTGAGAGCCGTAGCCGCTGACGAAGAGGTCGTCACCGAGCTCGACGACCATGGTCTCGCGAGCCGCCACGTCATCGAGGTGGTCGGTGGGGCCGGTGAGGGTCAGCGGTCCCGTGGCCGCCGTATCACTGGCGGAAGGAGCGTCTCCATCTTCCGACGGGCCGTCAGCAGGCGGTGAGCAGGCGGTGAGGACGGCGATGACTCCGAAGCCCAGCCACAGGTGGACGGAGGAACGTACTGGTGAGTGGCGACGGTCGGGCGACATGAGGATCTCCTGGTCGAGCAGCAAGTGAGTGAGCGTGTTGTGTGTGCGAGAAGCGAGTTACTGGCGCAGGATCTTCTCCATCTTCTTCCCGCGAGCTAGCTCGTCAATCAGCTTGTCGAGGTAGCGCAGCTCCCGCATCAGAGGGTCTTCGACATTCTCGACGCGGACTCCGCACACCACTCCCTTGATGAGCGAGCGATTCGGATTCAAGGCAGGCGCCTGAGCGAAGAACCCCTCCATGTCGTTTCCTTGATCGATCTGCTGCTGGAGTCCCTCACGGTCGTAGCCCGTGAGCCACGAGATGATCTCGTCGACCTCTCCTCGAGTTCGACTCTTGCGCTCTGCCTTTTGAACGTACAGTGGATACACCTTCGCGAAACTCATCGCGAAGACCCGATGTTTGGCCATCCGTTGCTCTCCAGTTCGTGACGAGACGCCGCCCTCCGTGTGGGGAGTTGGTGGGACTCTTCTCGCCGTTCGTGCAGCCGAGGGGACGACGCTAGCAAAGCGCGGCCTTCCGACAACGTAGATGCCAGAGTTCCTCGAATTCGATGTCGGATCGGAGTTTGGGCTAGACCGAGAGCGATCTCGACGACGAGAATGACTCGTCACCCGTTCGTTTAGCAGGATAGGCATCGCAACACATGATCCTCTAGTAGACAGTCAATCAATCTAGGTCAGGCAATCGATTCGGTCGTCGCGAACGTCTCTCGGCTCGGCAATATGAAGCTCGACATCGGAGTCCGGCTCGACAAATTCGAGATCGTCGCACCACTCGGGAAGGGTGGAATGGGAACCGTCTATCGAGCTCGGGACACCGAACTCGGCAGAGACGTCGCCATCAAACTGGCACTGGAGGAGGCACTCGAAGATCCAGACCTTGGGGCCAGGTTCGAACGCGAAGCCCGCACTCTGGCGTCCCTCAATCATCCCAACGTTGCGACGCTCTACTCTTTCGAGTCCCGTCACGAGCCGCCGTTTCTGGTCATGGAGCTCGTCGAAGGGGTTGCGCTGTCCGAGCTCATCGAGGGCTCGCCACTGACGTTCGACGGAGCGGTTGCGGTCTTTCGACAGGTGGCTCGTGGACTCATGTCGGCTCACGAGGTTGGTGTAGTCCATAGAGATCTCAAGCCGGCGAATCTGATGGTCAGCACTAGTGACCGGGTCAAGATCGTCGACTTTGGTCTGGCCTCGGTAGGACTGGCAGAGAACGACGACCAAGATGCGACTCGCGCGCGTCCGCTAACTCGGTCCGGAGCAGTTTTGGGTACGCCTACCTACATGAGTCCGGAGCAGGCCAAGGGACTCTCTGCGACCCCAGCCTCGGATGTGTGGTCGTACGGATGCTGTCTCTTCGAGGCCCTCAGTGGCGATCGACCGTTCACCGGTACGAGCTCCGCCGAGATCATTGCTGGCATCTTGGAGCGCGAGCCGGTCTGGACTGCCCTCGAGAGTCGAGCGCCTCGGGCTCGCGCAGTGATCGAGCGCTGCCTTGCAAAAGACCCCGAGAGGCGTTGGCCAAACGTCGTGGTGGCTAGCGAGGCACTGGACGCCCTCGTAGAAGGAGGTCGAATAGAGGAAGACCGAATCGAGATCGCTCGACTTTCGCAAGAGCCCACCATGGTGGCCCCCTCAGGAGTGCGCGCGAGTTGGAAACTGTGGGCGGTGGCAGCCTCGGTGACACTGCTGGCTCTCGTGGTCGGTTTCCTTGTGTGGCCCGGGGAGGGCTCCGCAACGCAAGAGGCTCCGACTTTGGCCGTGCTGCTCTTCGAAAGCTCCAGCGACGCAAGCGCCGATTTGGCGGCGGGGCTCACGGACGAGCTCACCGTTCGACTGGGCCAGTTGAGTCAGCTCAAGGTCATTGCTCGCTCGAGTGCTGCCCGGTTTCGACAAGAGGCGCGCACGCCCAAGGAGGTCGCCAGAGAGCTCGGCGTGACCTATCTGCTCGAGGGCAGCGTTCGCTCCGAAGAGTTGGAGGAGCGGAGTCGCGTCAGGATCTCACCGTCGCTGGTGCGTGTCGACGACGAGGTGAGTGTGTGGAGCGAGATCTACGACCGCGATCTGAAATCGGCCCTCGAAGTGCAGACAGACATTGCTAGTCGCGTAGCCGAAGAGTTGCAGATCACCTTCACGGCTGAAGAAGAGTCGATGTTGGTACGCCTTCCCACTGACGATGTCGATGCGTATCAGGCGTTTCTCCAGTCCCGTTCACTCCTTCAGGCGGAGCTCGGGCAGAGGAACACGCAGCGAGCTCTCGAACTTGTCGACGAGGCGTTGGCACGCGACCCGAACTTCGTCGACGCGATGGCGCTCAAGGCGTCGGCACATCTTTGGCGGCACATCGTGCGTGGTGATCTGAGCGGTGAGAGTCTCGAACTTGCGAAGAGCCTTGCTCTCGAATCGATCGAGATCGAGCCAACTGGTGTTGCGTACCGAACGTTGGCTGGGGTGTATCAGTTCCGCGGTCAGTGGGATGAGTATGAGTCGGCTGTAAGTGAGGCCCTCAGGCTCAGTCCCAACGATGCGCAGCTACGTTACGAGCACGGGTCGTGGCTCTTCAGACAGGGGCGGTACGAAGAGTCGATCGAGAGTCAGCGAGTTGGGATTGCGCTCAATCCGCTCAATCCGCAGTACTGGGCCAACCAGGGGTTTTGCCTTTCCATGATGCGGAGGCACGCGGAAGCTGGCGAGCACTTCGATCGAGCCGTCGAGCTGCTTCCAGGTTCGTTCTATAGCGCGTTCCGCGTCTACGCGCGCTTCGTTGAGCGAGGTCCTTCGCAGGGACTGGTTACCGCGCTCGGTATGGACGCCGAACAACTCGATCCGCTCGATGCGATGACCCTTGGATACTTCCAGCTGCTGGCGGGTGAAACGGATGCGAGTCTTTCGACGTTGCTGGAGCCGCTTCCGGCAATCGGCGACTACTCCTGGTTCGTGCTTCCCGGTGCCATCCTCCGCGGCTGGGCCCAAGAGGCAGTAGGTGACGATGTTTTGGCTAGGAACCAGTTCGAACTAGCAGTAGTCGCTGTTGAGGAGCACCTGAGTCAAGGGCATGGAGATGACGACTACCGTTACCTCGGCCCGCTGGGCTATGCGCTAGCGAGACTTGGCGAGGACGATCGGGCTCGTGGTCTGGCTGAACGCATTATGGAGTTGGAACCAGTTGAGAGTGACGCCGCCAGCGGTACTTTTGCGCTGCGGGAGGTGGCTTCGATCTATGCGGCATTGGGTGAGGTTGACAAGGCGATTCCGATTCTCGAGCGACTGCTCGACATCCCTTCGTGGGTCTCTCGCAAGACCCTGGCCTCGGACCCGCGCTGGGCGTTGATCCGCGACTCCGAAGAGTTCAAGAGACTGCTCGAGTCCGTCCCCTGATTGCGGTTCGCCGCGTGCCTCGCAGGGCTGACTCTCCGTCCAGATGAGCAGTCGCGGGTTACGAGTTCGATGCGGGACGGCCGAGGGTGACATACGCTCACGACGTCCCTACCAACCCGCCAGAGGAGGTAACCCGCGATGACTGAGTCGTCAGCCGCGGCGGCAGCGTCCGAGCCACCGCTCCATCTCGAGCGCAGCATTCCGCTCAGCGGTGCTGTCTTCACGCTGATCGGCTACATCATCGGCGGCTCGATCTTCATCCTTCCAGGAGAGCTCGCGGCGCAGGCTGGCCCCGGGGTCTTCCTCGCGTATCTGCTCTCGTCGGGTATTGCGCTGTTCGTGTGCGTGATCGCGGCGCAGATCGGCAATGCCTTTCCGGTGAGTGGCGCCAACTACGTCGCAGTGAGCACGGTGCTCTCGCCGTTTTGGGGTTTTCTGGTGGCGTGGATGTCGCTGATTGCGGTGACACTGGCGCTTCCGCCCCTCGCGCTCGGTTTTGCGGACTACCTGGCTCTTTTCGTCCCGGCGGTCGCGGAGGTTCGTTTGGCGGTCGCGATCGGCGCCGTCCTGCTGATGACCGGAGTCAACCTGTTCGGCGTGCGCGGTGCCGTGTGGATGCAGAGCGCCATGGTGTTGCTGTTCATGACGGTGCTCCTCGTTTTTGGCCTCGGCGGACTGGCGAACGTGAGTCGCGAGAACCTGACGCCATTCCTGCCGATGGGCTTCGGTGCGGTGCTCGCAGCGGCAGTCCCCGCCTACTACTCCTACGCCGGCTTTTTTGTGCTCACGTCGATCGCTGGTGAGGTCAAGAATCCGAAGCGCAACATTCCCCTCGCCCTGGCTGCTGGTTTCATTCTGATCCTGGTCACCTATCAGGCGGTGACCATTGCGGTGCCTGGTCTCATACCCTGGCAGGAGCTCGAGGACACCCAGGCTGCGGTTGCTCGGGCGTCCGAAGTTTTCCTCCCGGCCGGCATGTCCCAGGTGGTGGCCTTCGGCGCCCTGCTCGCCATCGCCACGTCGATCAATGGACTCATTCTCGCCAAGAGTCGCGACCTGTTTGCGCTCGCGCGTGATCGCGTTCTGCCGCGCCCCCTGGCGTACGTCAGTCCACGCTTCGGCTCACCCAACGGAGCGTTGGTGTTCGTGAGCCTGATCGCGCTGGTTGCCCTGATGTTCCAACGGAGCTTCTCCGAGTACGCGTTCATGTCCGTGTTGTGCATCATGGTCGGCCAGATCATCGCGGGGATCGCGGTCATCGTTCTGCCGAATCGAGGTCGGCCCTACTACGAGCGTGCAGCCTTCCGGCTCGAGGGCTTCTGGAGACTGTTCTGGAGTGCCGGCCTGATCATCGGTTCGGGCTTTTTCATTGCCGTCGGGATTCGTGAGAGCCTGTCGGCCGCGACGCTGTTCGTCGGGATCTGCACGGTGGGAGGTTTGCTCTACTGGGAGCGCCGTCGTGAGCTTCGGGCGCAGGGCGTGGAGATCTCCGATCTCATTCGCAAAGACCTTTCGTTCCTTCTCGACGACGACGTCTTCGAAGACGGCGGCGGCGGGGGCCACAGCGGTACAGGCAAGAACGACAACGATGCTGCCAAGCGTTGACGCTCGGTTGCTGCGCGTACGGCAACGATCACATCCAGGAGTTGGGTATGGGTGGCAACAAGACCGGGACGACGTACTGCTGAGCGGCATCGGCGAAGGAGAGCTCGTCCAGTTCATCGTGCTGCTCTTTACGGCGCTGATGGCGTCGAGCTTCTTTGCGCCCGTCGTCGTGGGGCTGTTCTGGCGGAGGGCCAATGCCACGGGAGCAGCTGCCGCGATGCTCGGCGGATGTGTGACGACCTTCGTCTGGAAGCTCTACGGGCCGGGTACGACCGATCCGGTTCTACCGGGCTGTGCCGTGTCGGCGCTGCTGTTTGTCGCTGGGTCCATGCTCTCGTCCCCGCCGAGGCGCGAGACGGCCAGCTAGTCGATCTTCTGGCCTTCCTGCTCGACGCCGAGACGCTGAAGCTTGATCTCGACGGCCCGCGAGCCCTCCATGACGAACTCGATGGTGCGATCGATGTCGACGTCCGAGAGGAAACGGTGGTTGCCGAGCGGCAGGAACTTCTGGCCCAGGATCATCAGGGAACCGTCTTCGACGGTGACCGGGATCGCGTTACGGCCAAGGTCGTACTGGCCTGCGTAGGCCTCGAGCTGAGAGGCGCTCAAGTCGACGATCTCGTGGAATGGCTCGCGGAGTCCGAGAACGATTCGGGCCAAACGGGTTTCGAGAACCTCGGGAGATGCGGAGCCGGTATTGGTCAGCACGGCGATCGTGAGACGGTCGTCAGGGTAGTACGAGAGCTGTGCACGAAAGCCGTTGATGCCGCCCCCGTGCTCGATGCGTCTCCGTCCGTTGAGCTCGTTGACGAAGACCCCGAGCCCGTAGTCGATGGGGACGCCGTTGACGAGTCGTCCCGGGGTCGTCATCTGTCGATAGCTGGTCGAGGTGATGACCGCGTTGTCGACGAGTGAGCGCTGCCAACGAAGCAGATCGAGAACGCTCGAGCCGAGCGAGCCGGCTGCGTAAGGCAGGTCCATCGAGAGCATGTCGTCGTTGATGACCTGTCCATCGACGACTTCGTAGCCGCTGGCGCGTCCCGGAACGATTGGCCGTTCGGAGAGATAGTAGGTCTCGCGCAGCCCAAGGGGTTCGAAGAACTGTTCTTCGAGGAAGTCCTCGTAGGTCATCCCGGACGCTGTCTCGACGATCATGCCGGCGAGGAAGTAGCCGGAGTTGCTGTACTGGAAGCGCTCGCCCGGCTCGAAGGCAAAAGGCTCGGCTGAGAACAGGTCGACCATCTCTTCGTGGCTCAGGTCGAGCCGTGCCTTTTCCCAGAAGGTCGGCAGCTCCGTGTAGCCGACGATGCCGTTGGTGTGGTTGAGGAGTTGTTTCACAGTGACCTCGAGGCCGCCCAGCGGATAGTCGGGAAAGTAGCGCTCGATGCTGTGATCGAGCGATACCTTGCCCTGCTCGCTCAGCTCGAGGAGCGCCGCCGCGGTGAACTGTTTGGTGACCGATCCGATACGATAGACGGTGTGCTCGTTGGCGGGAACCCGGTTCTCGAGGTCGGCCCAGCCGTAGCCCTTGGCGACGACGAGCTCACCTTCGTGCTCGATGGCGAGTGAAAGCCCCGGTATCTGCTGGCGCTCCATGAGCTCGGCGGCAGCTTGATCGATGCGCTCCAACAGCTCCGTGCGGCTCTGAGCCATGCCGAGGCTGGCGACCAGGTTGAGGCAGAAAGGAGCAAGGAGTGAAGCGAGGAGTCGTGTCGTCGTCGGCGTCTTCATGAAGCTCTCCGTTCGATGGTCTCGTCAGATGCTGACAGATTGTGGAGCCCTGGGAGAAGGAAGGTTGGATGCCGAAGGGTCGCGCGGCCTTTTTGGGGCTCTTCGGGGAAATCCCGGTCGGCGTCCGTCAATTCTTGGGAAGGTAGACGACGTCGCTGCCCGCGAGTCGGGTGCGGCGTTCGAGCTGCACAACGTCCACGAAAAGGAGACTGCTCAATGGTCGGGAAACGTCATTCTCACGTTCTGATCGCAGGCACTCTGCTCCTCATCGCGGCGCTCGCCGCGCCTTCTCTTGCCCAGGCCCAGCTCGCCACCTACTACCAGGTCCAAACGGTTCAGGTAAAACCAGAACATCTGGCCGACTACGAAGCTGCTGTGGTCGACCTGATGAAGTGGTACGAGAAGTACGGCCACAACAGGGCGATACAGGCCCGCGCCGGCATGAACGACATGACCATTTCGTACATCACTGCGTTCGAGAGTCTGGCCGAGATCGAAGCTTCGGACGCTGAGTTCGAGAAGCTTCTCGAGAAAGGTGGCGATGAGTACCGTCGCATCGCCCAGAAGTTCCAGAAGGCTTCGATCTCGTCGAGGATCGAGCTCTTCAAGACGCGCCTGGATCTTTCTCATCTACCAGACGACGCCCAACCCGCGATGGCTCCCGACGACTTTCGGCAGGTCGGCTACTGGTACGTCCAGCGTGACAAGGTGGAGCAAGCGGAAGCCAACGCGAAAGCCTACGCGGAGCTGTTTCGCAAGAGGGGTGTGAAACGGCCGTTTGTGATCCTGGAGTCCTATTTCGGCGAGACACCGCTGTACATCTCGGTGAATCCCGGCACGAACGCGGCCGATTTCTACGCCGGTGCAGCCAAGCTGAACAGCATGCTGGGTTCCGAAGGGCAGCAGATGAACCTGCGGGCGCTCTCCGCAACGAGCAACTGGGAGTCGAGAGACACCGTGGGACGACCGGACCTCAGCTACACGCCGTAGCCCGAACGAGAACGAGAGCTCTTCAGGAGCTCGAGGAGCGTTCCCCTAGCTCTCGGCTATCCGAGAACGCATTTCTTCCTCCACGAGGTGTGCAGCCTCGTGGAGGCTCGACCAGTTCTGCAGCCGCTGGCAGATCTGTACCGGTACGTCGCGAGCCAGCTCGGAGAGTGCCTTGAAGTGGTGGCTGCGCTCGACCAGCTGTAGCGCAGGTTCACCAAACCGGGCGCCGAACCACATGCTCGACAGGATCTGGAATGCCTGAGTCGGCGAGGTCGGATGGCTCGCGATCTCCGGTCCTCCCAGGAGGAGGTAGATGCGAGCCAGGGGGCGAGGAGTCGAAACGAAACGATCGAAGCAGCGCACGACCCGTTTCCTCACGCCCGAGTAGAGAAGCTCGAGATCCTCGGGCTCGTAGCCGAGAGCTTCGGCAGCGTCGGGCCAGAGCTTGACTTGTGGATAGCCAGGGACGACGTGTGGCCGTCCCGGCTCGGAGCGGAAGTCCACGGTCAGAACGTCGTCGCTGACCAGGTGATGGCCTCGGGCGACCATTGCAGCAGCCATGGTCGACTTGCCGTGACCTCGTGGTCCCACAAAAGCCACGGCGCGACCTTCCACCTCGACCGCACTGGCGTGCAGGACGAGCTCGCCGCGTTGGATGAGGGCGATACCCAACGAAGGGCCGAGGAGGCCGACTCTCAGCGCTGCCTCGTCGCCGGTCGGACCTGGTGCGACCCGGATCTCGGCACCGGACTCCACTTCGAAGGTGCCGAGCAGTTGATGGGCGTAGCAGGCCACGTTGGGAGCGCGCAGTTCGAAGGAGTTGCCTTCGTCGGTGAACTCGGCAGGGGCTTCGACGGTGGGCTCGTCGAGTACCGTGACCTGAGGGTCGTGCTCTCCTGATGCTGCCGACTCGGCTTCCGGCAAGGTCCAGGGTGACGACACGGTGAGCCCGTGGATCCGATAGAGACTTCGGTCGGTCATGGTCAGCTCGTCTTACAACACCGGATGTTGACGTGTGATCTCGAGGTCGGAGAAGCCTTTCACCTCGAAGCCCGGGAGCCGGTGAAAGCCCTGTGAGCTCGGTCCGGGATCTTACGCTCGAGTTGCCGACTGGATCGAGTTGTCGACTGGATGGAGTTGTCGACTGGATCGAAATGTCGGCAGGATTGGGCTGGGAAATGACTGACTGTTGGTCGGACTGCTGAACACCACCCCTGAAGACCGATCGACCGACGACAGACTGGAGTTACGGACTTGGGCGGCATCCTAGGCATCATGCGTCTCGGCGACGGCGAGGTCACCGAGAGTGATCTCTTCGCGATGGCTGCGAAGGCCCCCGATCGTTTTGCCGAGTCGCTCGAAGTCTGGGTCGATGGTGCGATCGGAATCGGTCGAAGCGGGTCTCGGGCCGTGGCTCGGCATGCCGAGGCTCAGCTGGCTCTCGTGGTCGACGGACACGTTCATGAGTGGCATGGCGATCGAGGGATAGGGACTTCGGCGGGAGAGTTCGAGTGTCGTGTGTTTCAGGAGTTCGCTCGACGGGGCCGGAGCTCTCTCGAGTCGCTCATAGGAGACTTCACCCTGGCGCTCTGGGATGGCGCCAACCAAAGCCTGCTCCTGGCACGCGACGCCGTTGGTGTGCGTCCGCTCTATCTCGCCCGCGGATCGCACGTCGTGGCCTTCGCGACGGATCTGCGTAGCCTTCTCGCGGTCGACGGCGTCTCTTCGGAGATCGACGAGTCCGGTGTCCTCCATCTGTTCTACCCCGAACTGCTGTTCGTCGATCGCACGTCGACCAGTTATCGCGAGATCCAACGTGTTTCCCAGGCCACTCACGTCGTCATCGAGCGCGCCAATCGGTCCAGCCACCAGCAGCATCGCTACTGGAGTCTCGATCCGGGTCGTGAGATCCGGCTCGCGAGCGACGAGGAGTACGGCGAGGCTTTTCGGGAGTCGTTTCGAACAGCAGTCGAGTGTCGACTGCCCACGGACGGACCGATCGGCACCACTCTCAGTGGAGGTCTCGATTCGGCTTCCGTGACTTGCATGGCGAGGGAGGCGCTCGGCCTGGTGGAGGGTGAGTCGGTCCACGCCTTTTCGGTTGGTTTCCCAGGCTTTCCGGACGTCGACGAGAGCGAGTTTCAAGAGGCGGTGGTGGCACTGGGACAAATCGAGAGTCACCGAATCGTTGCTGACGACGTGTCACCGCTGGTTGATTTCGACGAGGCGATCGAAACGATCGCGGAGCCGTTTTACGGTCCGAACTACTACCTCCCATGGGGGATTTGTCGAGCGGCGCGATCGGCAGGAGTTCGAGTGGTTCTCGATGGCACCGACGGTGATGTCACGGTCGGACACGGAATCGACCAGCTCGTGAGCCTCGCGGAGCGAGCTCGCTGGAGTGACTTCGTTGCCGAAGCCAGGTCGATCACGGCGCGCTACTCCCACACGAGTTACGCGACGGAGGACGGGATCCTCGTTGCCCACGGCTTGCCGTCGCTCATGCGCCACGCCCGCGCGGGTCGCATGGTTTCCTTCTTTCGTGGTGTCCAGACGCTGGGTCTCGGGTTCAACCGGTCGCGGATGGGGCTGCTGGTGGGCCAGGGACTCGGCGCCTTCAGGAGACACCGTCGGGTTGGTGTACGCCGCGGTGCCGAACTCAATCCTCGTTTTGCTGCTCGCCTCGATCTCGACGACCGGTTTGCCGCCTTCGATCGCGCTCGCGAGCTAGAACCAGGGCCGCGAGCGTCTCACTGTCGAGATCTCAGCTCGGGTGCGCTTCCGTCCGTACTGGAGCATCTCGATCGGATTGCCGCCGCCTCTGGTGTGGAGATGAGGCACCCGTTTGCCGACCGCAGGCTCATCGAGCTCTGTCTTGCTTTTCCGCCCGAGCAGAAGCTGCGTGACGGATGGGGGCGTTGGGTCTTGCGCCAGGGCATGGAGGACGTGCTCCCCGAATCCGTGAGGTGGCGAGGCGACAAGGCGGCGATGTCCCCGGTCTACCTCCTTGGTCTCGAGCGGTACGAAACCGAGCGGATTCGTGCCGTTGGGGGGAGTCAGCGAGTCGAGCCCTACATCGACTGCAACACCTTGAAGCCGGCGATCGATCGGTTCTTGTCGGGTGATCGTCGCGCCCAGGACGGTCCGCTGATCTGGCGGGCCATCGTGCTCGACCAGTGGCTCCGGACGCGCGAATAGGGCTTCTTGACCCTTATCGGTCGCTGGAAGACGCCGCCTCAGGCCACCGCCGGACGTGCTCGCAGCACCGGTCCGGGTGAGCCTCTTTTGTCTCTTGTGGTGCCTTTTGTCACACAATGACCGGCAATCGATTGACATACCGTCTCGGGCAGGCTAGCTTCTTGCAGGTCACTTGAGTGACGTTTCTTTCCGTTCAGATGGGGTCAACTGGGGTTGCAAAAGGGTTGAAAGAGGACATGGACATGAAGAAATCCAACGAGAAGAAGGCCTACTCGAAGCCCGACGTCAAGGCGCTGGGTTCACTCGAGGATCTCACCCACGGCCAGGGATGGCTCGGCTCGGATGACCAGTGGTGGGGGTTTTCTTGGGGAACCGATCCCGTCTCTTCCTGACGCTCTAGAGCTCGCGTAGCGCCGCGAGCCTTCGATATCGGTCGGGCGCGGAATCCTCGGTTCTCAGTTGTCTCCCTCGATAGGTGTCGTGGGAGGCAGTTGCCGTGGTGTTTGTGGAAAGGACTGATTTCGTGACCAGCTCAGAGCTTCGCTATCTGACTCGCGAACAGCGCAACAGCTACGAGCGCGACGGCTTCCTGGTTCTCGAAGGGTTTGTCGGCGACGACGAGATCGAGGCCCTGCGCGATCGCGCGCTCGAGATTGTCGACGACTTCGACCCCACCGACGTCGTCTCGATCTTCAGTACGAAGCAACAGACCCGCACGTCGGATGACTACTTCCTGGGTTCGGGAGACCGGATCCGGTGCTTCTTCGAAGAGGAAGCGTTCGACGAAGACGGTCGGTTGAAGCAGTCGAAGGAGTTGTCGATCAACAAGATCGGGCACGCGCAACACGATCTCGATCCGGTCTTCAAGGCCTTCTCACACACGCGCAAATTGGCCGACGTGGCGGCCGACATCGGCATGCTCGATCCGCTGGTCGTGCAGTCGATGTACATCTTCAAGCAACCGCGTATCGGTGGCGAGGGCTCGCTGCACAACGACTCGACGTTTCTCTACACCGATCCGATCACGGCGACAGGCTTCTGGTTCGCGGTCGAGGATGCGACCGAAGAGAACGGCTGCCTCTGGGCGCTTCCGGGCGGGCATTCGATACCGATCAAGGAGCGTTTCTATCGTCGTCCGGAAGGCGGCACGGCCTTCGAGGTCTTCGACGATTCGCCTTATCCCACCGACGGTTTGGTTCCTCTACCGGCGCCCAAAGGCACACTCGTCGTTCTCCATGGTCTGCTGCCGCACTGGAGTGCGCCGAATCGATCGTCGAGCTCGCGGCATGCGTACGCGCTGCACGCAGTCGAAAGCGATGCGCACTACCCCGACGACAACTGGCTCCAGCGGCGACCCGATCGACCGTTCGTCGGCTTCTCGGCCGAATAGAGAGCCGACCAGAGATTCCGACCAGAGAGCCGCAGCTGCCGTGGTTCGGAGGTCTTCAGGAAGAAGGCGGCGGAAAGTTCGTGAAGCGGATGTTTCCCTGTCGTAGACCGTCTTCGACGATCTCGAGTCCTCCGCTGCGGATCATCCACTCCAGTCGGTGGTCGCGATACTGGCGCTTGAAGTGACCGCCCTTGACCAGGTCGGCAACCTGGCTCATCTGCGCTGCGGCCGCCGCGGCTTCGGACGCCGTCTGAGCGACGCTCGGGCGCTCGTTAGCACGCACGAGCCACCGTCCCATTGACGAGACCGGGTCCGGACCGAGGCCAAACCCTACGGAGCCGTTGAGATAGGGCACGACCGACAGGTCGGCCCATCCGAAGTGCTCTCCAGTGAACCAGTCGCGGTCTCCCAGCTGTTGCGCCAGCCAGTCCTGGAGACGACGGATCTGCTGCTGCGCCTGGGACTGCAGCCGGTCGGCGAGCTCTCCGGTAGCTCGCTTGAAGTTGTGGATCTCGGACAGGCCCCAGTTGATCGGCTCGTAGTGCGTATCCATGACGTCTTCGATCATGCGGGCGCGCGCCCTCTCGAACGGATCGAGTGGCAGTAGTGGAGGCTCCGGAAAGCGGTCCTCGAGGTACTCGAGGATGATGGTCGAGTCGAAGACGTGCAGGGTCGGGTCTTTCGTGTCGAGCAGCGAAGGGACTTCCAGTCTCGGACTCGAGGTCAGGAAACCCTCCTCGGCAGATTGTCTGGTGCCGATCCCGGTCGGGAGTCTGGCTGCAAACTCGATGTTCTTCTCGCGCAGGGCGATCTTGTTCTTCTGGGCGTACGGTGACAGCGGGTGTTCGTAGAGCGTCAGCATGTGCGCATTCTCGCCTAGATCTCGCCGGGGGACGTTGCGATCTGTCGACCCCGCTCTGTAGCTCGAAGGCACTGGAGAGCCCGACGCGTGGGCTCAATTGGAACGGTCTTTGCTCTGTGAAGATCCTGGTCCACCGCGAAAGAAACGGCGGAGGATCCACGACGCGAGGCAGTTTCTTGAGCGACTCTCTGGTCCAGTATCTGTTTGTTGCGCAGCTCCTGATCGGGCTGATGCTGGCGGTCAGCCTCTTGATCGCCTGGCTCACCGTCGATCGCAAGCCGCACGCTCTCATTTGGTCTCTGGGCTTCTTCGTCGCTACCGCCAACGGTGTCTTGAATGCGCTGAACGAGCTCTTTTCTTCTCGCGAGCTCTATTGGCTCATCGTCAGTTTCCTCTCGTTGACCATGGCGACGCTCGCCTATGTCGGCTTTCGCAAGCGTGCTGGGCTGCCGCTCCGAGTCCGTTGGTTGGTACTTGCCGCGATGGCTGTGGAGCTAATGGTTGCGTGGTTCACCATTGCGCAGCACCACATGGGAATGAGGATGTTCCTGGCGCCAACCTACTTCGCCGTGATGATGGTTCTTTCGGTGGTCGTGCTCGTACGCGCCAAGGAAGTACGCGTCGTGGAGAGAACGACGGCACTCATCGTGGGTGGGTTCGCAGTTGCGAAGCTCGCTTCGGGAGTGACGGCTCTGCTTCAGGGCGCTGAGCCGGATGAGCGCTACTTGAACGTCTACCAGAGAATCACTTTCCTTACGATGCCCGCCTTCTACGCCGCCTTCGGGATCGCCGTCGTTCTGCTGTTGGCCGACGACCTGTCTGCACGGATGCGGCGGCTGGCCGTGACCGACATTCTGACGGGCTTGCTCAATCGCAGGGGTTTCGAGGAAGTGGGCAGGCGTGAAGTGGGACGCGCGCATCGCTATGGCGGTTCCTTGGGTGTCGCGGTGCTGGATCTCGATCACTTCAAGGCCGTCAACGATCGGTTTGGTCATGCGGTAGGAGACGACGCGCTTCGGCGGGTGGCTACCGTTTTGCTCCAAACCACCCGGTCAACCGACTTCGTGGCGCGTATCGGCGGCGAGGAGTTCGTGATTCTCATGCCGAACACCGAGTCGAGCGGAGTCAGGGAACTGGCCGATCGGCTCCGTGAGGAGATTGCCGGTTTGGAGGTGAACGGCCGGAGCCTGACGGTCAGCATTGGCGTCGCCGTGCTCGCGCCAGGCGAAAGGCTCTGGGATTTCCTCTCTCGTACCGATCGCGCTCTCTACCGCGCCAAAGGCCTCGGGCGAGACCGGGTGGAGTCAGCCGAGCACCTCGGCCTGGATCCGGCATCGGCTCTCGCAGGAACCATCTAGCGCCCCGGGTCTGCGACCAGAGCCCCTGTTGACTTCGTCGCTCGCACCAGACCGAGTCCCATTCCGATAAGAGCTGCACCGAAGACCACCGCTCCGGCTCTCACCACGACCATCGGCGCAAGGCCGCTCAGGCCGATGCCGAAGACGATGGTGCCGCAGATCACCAGCGCAGCTGTGGGCGCCGAGAGGACCCGGGTGCGACCGAGCTCGTAGGCAAAAACCAGAAAGCCGAGCAGAAACAAGACTCCGGTAGCCGGAAACGCGAAAGCGACCGAGGGCATCATCGTGCCGTCGCCGTAGCGGACGACGACTTCGGGGAACTCCGTGGCAAGGGTCGGGAAGATGAAGACCTCGGCATAGTCGAGTCCGAAGACGAAGATCAGACTGATCACTGAGCTCGACCAGCCGACCACTCCCAGCATGCGACCGCGGAAGCGAAGGTAGCGTCCGAGCCAGCCCGTCAAGAGAAAAACCCCGAGAACGAGCGAGATCATGAAGCCCACGTGGATCCAGATCCAGGAGGCGCTAGCCACCGTGTCCGGGGGAGCGCTCGGTGGATGGGTCAGATAGGCGGCCGCCAGGGCTGGTCCGCCGATCAATCCACAGAAGCCTGCCAAGGTCTCGAGACGGCGGGTCATCTGTGAAGAGTCCGACTCGAGATCGATCGGTGTCGAAGTTGCGGTGCGAACTGAAGCGTCGTGAACGGTCAAGGTTCTCCCTCCTTGGTGGGTCGTGTGGACGGTTTGGCTCAGGTGACCTGCTCGCGTGGAGGCTGCGTTCGGCGGAGCTCGATCAGCTCGAGACGCAAGTCAGCGAGGCGGTGGATGACCGCCGTCAGCGCCGCGCGGTCGGGCAGCCGCAGGAAGATGCGGGAAGGGTCGTTACGCAGCCAGACGCCACCGCCACTCGAGAGGTCGCAGAGCCAGTCACAGCCGTGCTCGTCGAGCGGTGGCGTAACGGTGATCTGGTACCAGGTCTCCTTGGAATCGGTCGAGCGCGGGTCGGCGTCATCGTTGAGCATGTCCACAGACTAGGGACTGCGCCGACTCTGCGAATCCCCCAAACGGGTGAGTTTTGGGGTAGTGCCTCGACTCTCCGCGGGCTACTCGATGAGCCCCAGCTGTCTTCCGAGGTGGGCGGCTTGCGTTCGATTCCTCACCCCGAGTTTTCCGTAGAGGTTGCGCGCATGAGCCTTGACAGTTTCTGAAGAGAGATGGAGCTTTCCCGCGATCTCTTTGTTGCTGAGACCTTCGGCCATCAGGGTCAGCACGTCTAGTTCACGACGGCTCGGCTCTTCGATCAGGTGGGGTTCTTCGGACCGCTGAGCCCGTCGAGGCGCTGGGCCGGAGTCTCGCTTTTCGTGAAGCCTCGACAGGTCCGTCAGGAAAGACGCAGGCGCCGGAAGATTGGTCCGCGTGCTCAAGCGGACCAGCTCCGGGATCACCTCGGCTCCGCGGCTCACGAACGGCATGAGCATCCTCTCGCTCGCAGCCAGCTCGACGGCCTCTAGCAGGAGGGCGTCAGCCTCGGTGGGGTCGCTGGAGCGCTCCACGATCGACCGCAGCACTTGAACGTTGACGAGGACACCCAGTCGCTCGTGCTCTCGACAGTGCTTTTCCAGAAGCGCGGCGGCTGCGACGACATCGTCTTCGGCCGGAGCCTCGACGCCCATCGTGTGGGCTCGGACCGAGATCTCGAGCCAAGTCATCAAGCGTGTCTCGGCAGCGAGATCGAGAGTGCTCGCTTCCATGTCCGCGGTCTTGAGGGTGACGGCGGATGGTCGACGGCACCGCGCGAGTGTGTCGAGACCTTGCTCGAGAAGGAGCTCACCCTGGTCAGGTGATGACCGCCAGTCCAGATCGAGCCCCTCGGTCCCCGACAAGGCACTCGCGATGGCGCTTGGACTTCCGCAGAGCCTCTCCAGACGTGCACGTGCTGCGGCTGCGAGGCCGATGAAGAGTGGCAGACCTCGCGGCACCAGCGCATCGGCCCGATCGAGTTGTTCTCGAGCATCCTGGTACTCGCACCGGTCCAGGTGGACCTCGGCCAGACCGGTGTGGAGCTGGGCGCTGGCGGCTTGAAGGCCGAGCCCCTTCTCTTCGGCTCGTTCGATTGCCGAGCGCAGACAGCGTTCGGCGGCGCTCAACCGCCCCTGGCCTTGTAGCAGCTTGGCACGCATGTAGGCGCCACCCATGGCCGGCGACGCTGCGCCGCAGTCGAAGCTGAGTCGGATCGAACGGGCGAAGGCAACAATGGCCTGATCGATGCGCCCGCCCTCGCGAAGCGAGCAAGCAACGAAGTGTTGGGCAATCGCATGGCTGTAGGGGTCGGGTTTGGGGCTCGACTCGATGTTGCGCAGAACGCTCAGGGAAAGTGCTGTCGACTCATCGTGTCGGTGAGCGATTCGGTGAAGCCAAGAGGTCAAGAGGTCTACCTGGCTCTCGATCCAGACGGGGAGCTCGCTGCCACAATCGTCCATGGCTCTGAGGCATCGTTTGACTTCGTGACTCTGACCGCGAAAGTAGTGCGTCCATGCCTTGACGATGGCAAGGCCGGGTTGCCTGAGAAGATGCTTGGTGTCGATCGAAGCGAGCCACGACTCCACGGTCGGAATCTCGCCGCTGCGTAACATTTCCGGGGCCACCTTGGCGATGACACCGTCGAGCTCGCGACCGGCCCGAATACCGTGCTGGAGAGCGTGTATCCAGAGTCGTCGCTCCTCGAACCAGCGGCTCGCCTTGTCTTCCAACTCCGCGGTCACGCCAGGACCGCGTCGCTCTAGACGTCGGCGAAGGTGATCGCGCAGCACACCATGAAGCCTGTAGGTCACGTCACCGTCGAGCCGACCGTCGAGGCGTTCGATGAAGAGGTTCTTCGACTCGAGATCACGAAAGCACGATGCCGTGTCGAGCTGCCCGGTGAGGTGTGTGCACAGATCAGCCGTGAACTGTTCCAGGAACGAGAGGGACGTCAGAAGCTCGACTGTGTCTCTGCTCAGCTTCGCCAGCACTTCGTCGGCGAGGTAGTCGGTCATGAGCCGGTGTTCACCTGCCGAGCGGGCGCCAGCATCGTCGATGCGGTCGCCGATCCCGCAGGCCAGCGCCGCGAGCTGAAGACCCGCCGGCCAGCCTTCGATGCCATGCCAAAGGAGCTTGGTGGTCTCGCTCGAGCTGCGCAGCCCCATCGTGTCTTCGAGGAAGCGTTCTCCCTCGTCCAGGGTGAAGCTCAGGTCCGTCGAGCGGAGCTCGGCCAGCTCGCCGCGACCTCGGAGTGCCGACATGGCCAGAGGTGGATCCTCGCGGGTGGCGATGAGCACCGTGGCCGCTTCCGAGAGATGGGGAAGGAGCTCGCGGAGCGTCGACCGGATCTCTCGATGGGTGAGCACGTGGAGGTCGTCGATCACGAGCACCAGTCGATCGCCGTCGCGATCGAGCGTGTTGATGAGCGCCGTCATGGAGGCGTACAGGTCTCCGCACTTGACCCAGTCGAGCAGGAGTTGCTCGCTCAATCTCGGCAGGGCCCTGCAGCACGCTCGCACCAGTCCCTCGAAGAACCGTTGCGGCTCGTCATCCGAAGTGTCGAGCCCGAGCCACGCTAGTGGCTGTTCGAGAGCGGCGCCCCACTGCGCGCACAGAGTGGTCTTGCCATACCCGGCTGGGGCCGACAGGACGATGAGCTGGCAGCCTCGCTCCAGCGCCTCATCGAGCCGGCGTGAAAGCCGGTGTCTCTCGAGCAGCGCGGCGCTGAGCCGTGGCGCTCGTAGCTTCGTCTCGAGATACATGGCGTCCAGCGAAGGGCGCTCAGCCCTCAGGCCGGATCGATCGCGTCACTCGTCAAAGGTCAGCCTCCGTGGCTCCTCGCCCGGCTCGGGTCTCATCTCTTCGATGACGATCCTAGGCGTCTCGGCATGGCGCAAGGTGAAGCGCCACTTGAGCGCTGGGCGGTTGGCGGCCGGAACCGGGCTCTCGTGAGTCACGAGGGCCGGATTGTCGAAGAGGTTGATGACGCAGAGCTCCTCCTCGCCACACAGTCCGCGAGCTCCCGCGATCCAGTCAGCGACGGGAACGTCTACCCCGACGATCGCGCCCCACGAATGTCCAGTGACGCCAACGGGCTGAAAGACCACCGAGCTGGGCCCCGCTGGCGCGGCCGCCGGCGCTTCGGCCGTGACGCCGGTGGCTGCGGTCTGCACCGGACGGTCGGCGAGGGTCGAGCCCTGCTTGATGCTGTAGAGCTTGGACCTCGTTCGAATCAGCAGGCGATCGCCAGCGATTGCCGGAGACGCCATGGCCATCTCGTCGAGACTGTTGACGTGGAGCACCTCGAACTCGGATCCGGCTTTGATGACATACGTGTCGCCCTGCTCGCTGAGCGCGAAGATCTTGCCGTTGTAGGCCCACGGAGAGGCCGTGAAACTGGCGCCGCCGCGTGGCGCCACCCTGCGGCGTGGATACACGACGTCTCCGGTCTTGACGTCGTACGCCTCGAAGAAGCCGCGGTCGAGCAGGCTGTAGTAGATGTCACCGTAGACGAGAGGCGACGTGTTGTAGTTGCCGGCCCTTGGTAGGTACCAGGCGATGTGCTCGCTCTCGGTCTCGCCTTCGGCGAGGGTGATGTCCCCGGTGGCTCCCTGTCTGATGGCGTAGACAGGCTTGTGGCTGTCTTGAAAGTAGCCAGAGGTGACAAACACCATGTCGTGACTTGCGAACGGTGTCGCAATCGTCGCCCACGACATGCGGCCTTCCATCGACCAGAGGACGTTGCCTTCGAGATCGTACGACCGGATCTTGTTGCGGCCGGGAACCACGATTTCGGTGCGCTTGTCGGTCTCCCAGGCAAACGGGGTTGCCCACGTCGACAGCTCGTCGCGCGTCGAGCGCCACTTCTGATTGCCGGTCTTCTTGTCGTAGGCCGCGATGAAAGACTCTTCCTCGTTGTCGTAGACGACGATCAACAGATCCCCGTGCACGATGGGTGAGGAGGCCGAACCCCAGTCGCTCATGGTCCGCTTGTGAGGAATCAGCTCGCTCCAGACCTCATTGCCGTCCATGTCGAAGACGAACAACCCGAGCTCGCCGAAGCGAACGTACACCCGCTCGCCGTCGGTCGTCGGGGTCTCGGAGGCGTAGGTGTTCTTCTGGTGCCTCGGGAAGTCGGGCACGTCGGTCTTGACGGATCGCCACCACAGAACCTCACCCGACTGCAGGTCCAGGCAGTAGACCCTCCAGTCGTGTTTGGACTGGGGCGGCTCGCTGCGGCCCCTCGGGGCGTAGAGCCCGGGCTTGGGTTGCTCGAAGTCACCTTCCGAGGTCGCAGTCGTCAAGAAGACCTTGTTGCCCCAAACCACCGGGCTCGACCAGCCGAGCGGCGGGATCTCGGCGACCCATTCGACGTTTTCGGTCTGACTCCAGCGGTCGGGAAGCGCCGGGTTGTCGCCGACGACGGCGTTCATCGAAGGTCCACGAAACTGTGGCCAGTTGTCAGTGCTGGCCGAGGTCGATGTGCCTGTCGTGAGAAGAACCGTCACGACGGCGGCCGCGAGGGAGAGTCGTGAAGCGAACCTCGGCATTGTGATGTCTCCTGGTGATGAGGGCGACATAGACTGCGATCAATGAGTCAGACGGTCGAGTGTATCCGGGGGTGGACGAGCAGCGTGGTGTGGCTCTCTTGTGCCTTGATGACCGCAGCGCCGTTCCAGGGCCAGACACCGTCTTCGTTGTCTGATCGACTCTCCGAGCTGCTCGCGTCGGGGAAGCTCGCAGAGACGACGGATTCGATCGAACAGTTCCTCGAGAGCTCGCGACTCGCGGACGGTCCATCGCTCGAGCACGCGGCTCTTCTCGACCAGATCGCATCTCACGCGATCGAGACCGAGCAGGAACCCGCAGCTCTGGCGCTCGAGGTGGCTACCGCCTCTGTCCAGATCAAGCTCCGTGAGCTGGGGGAAGACCATCCGGACGGTGCCCGCTCGATGACGAATCTCGGATGGATCCTCGTAGGACACAACCGCTTCGAAGAAGCGGGAGAGTCGTTGCGCCGAGCTCTGCGGATCCAGGAGTCGTCGGCGGATCCGTCGATCGACCTCGCCTTCACGCTAGAAGGACTGGCTTGGCAAACGGCCTGGGTCTCGGGCTTCGAGGGCAGTGAACCGTTTTGCAGGCGCGCCCTCGAGGTCTACAGGGCGGTGGAGGCAGGCCCTGGTGAGGAGCTGCAGTGTCGCGGTTGGATTGCGGCCGCTCGCCACAATGCCGGAGACCTGGAGGGGGCCCTGTCGATGCAGCGAGAGAACATCGAGCTGGCTGAACAGCACTTCGGGCCGAGCACTCCCGAAGTGGGAACGATGCTGTCGGAACTGGCAGGGACCTATCTCAACCTCGGTGACTATCAGTCGGCCTCGATTACGATGGAACGTTCGCTCGCAGCGTTGCGGAGTGCTGTGACGCTGCACAACGCAGCAGACCTCTTCGCGAGCCTGGGATGGTATTCGCGAGCCCTCGAGCTCGCACAAGAGGCGACTGCGCTCTGGGAGGCGTCGTCGGCTGATGCCAACGACGTGTCCGTTGCGATTGGCCTGAGAATGCAGGGGCGAGTCCTGCTGCGCCTGGGCTCGGACGAGAGTGTCGACATTTTCGAGCGCGCGCTCGACATTGCCAGGAGTCGGCTCGAGCCGGACAACACGCAGGTGTTGGGCTATCTCATCAACCTCGGGACCGCCGAGCGTGTGTTTGGACTGCCCGCGGCTCGGTCTCGTCTCGAAGAAGCTCTCTCGCTGGCGCGGACCGTGTCGAATCGGTCGGGGACGGCGAGCACCGCCAACATCCTGCTCGAACTAGGGCGACTCGAGTCGGAGGCAGGAAACCTCGAGCGGTCTCAGGGCCACTTGGAAGAGAGTGTCAGATTGACGCGCGAGGCTTTTGGGGACAATCACTTCGAGATGGGCAATCGCCTGGTCGAACTGGCTTCGGTCCTGCTACGAAGCGGAGATCTGGAGGGTGCGGAGAAGTTACTCACTCGAGCGTCGGGTATCGCCGCGGAGGCCGGCTTGGAGAATCACCCTCTCATGACGCGGATCCGGACGCTGCAATCGCAGTTGGCCCTGGGATTCGGACGGGCCGACGAGGCGTTGGCGCTGGCGAGCGCGGCAGTCGACGTCCTGGTGAACCAGGCCCGTATCGTCAGCTCGCTACCGGAGCGGCACGCCACGACCTACTACAGCTCCCGTGCCCGTCCGGAGGCCGTGCTCGTCGCGGGCGCGCTGGAGTTGCCCGAAGAGGAACGGGGCCCATGGCTCTCAGCGGTGGCTCGGTGGACGCTGCAGCGGCGCGCGCGAGTTCTCGAGCACGTTTCGGCTCGGCACCTGGCGGGCTCCGACTCGAGTGATCCCGAGATCCGTGAGGCCTGGGTCGAGCTCGTGCGTGCGCGCCAGGAGCTGGCGAGACTCTGGGTAGCCTCCGTGGACTCTCCGAGGATCGATCAGGTGGCAAAAGCGCTTCGGGCTGCCAGGGCTGCCGTCGACGATGCCGAGGTGACGCTCGCCAAGGTCACCGGCGACGACAGACTCGCCGAGTGGGACGATGAGGAGCCGATCGAGGTTTCGGCTCTGCAGCGCGGGCTTCCCGAAGGAGCCGCTCTAGTCGAGTTCATCAGGGCTCCGTC
>JANQPS010000563.1 GCA_028285365.1 Thermoanaerobaculia bacterium
CGGCATGCCGGTCTGATCGGCGAGGACCTTGCGCGGGAAACGGGTGGAGGCGAGGCGAGCGGGGATGATGGCGATGGGCACTTTCAGGAGCCTTTCAGCTTCTTGCGCAGCTCCATGATCGCCTCGCGCTGCCCGCGGATGTCCTTGTACCCGATCTGCTCGACCGCGATCTTCGAGGCAATATCGAACGCTTCGTCGGCGGCGGAGACATCTTCTTCGTTCTCCGCGCGCGCACGAAGGGCTCGCATCAGACCGTAGCGGAAGGCGAGCCCGAGATCGTCATCCATGGTCCGGTGCTGCTCGATTGCCTGGCGGAACGTGGCCACGGACTCATCGGCCCATCCGAGCTCGAGAAAGGATTGGCCCAAGAGCAGGAGCACGCGTCCGCGTTTGCCCTTCGCTCCTTTGGCGAGCTGAAGCTGCTGGATGGCCTGCTCGTACTCGCCCGCTTCGTAGTGCAAACGTCCCAGCTCGTACTTGAGCGTCAGGTCCGTCGGATAATTCTGCACGCGTTCGGTGATTTCGCGGACCTCGATCTCGCGACGCTTCTTTCGCAGCGAGCTCGCTTTTTCCGCGAGTTCCGTGTCCTCGGGGGAGACGGCGAGCTTGCCCTCGAGCGCATCCAGGGCCTGTGTGTACAGGCGGAGTTCGATCTCGCCGGCCTGCTCCTTCAGACGATAAACATTGTTGTCTTTGTAGGCTCGCAGCAGGATTTTTCTGGCAAGATCAAGATCTTTCTGGCTGCCTCGTTGGCGCAGCACGCGGGCCGCTCTTTCGATGGCTCCCATGTCGTTGGGGCGTCGCTTGTAGTCCTCCACAGCTTCCTGGATCTGCTCGGCGAGTGTCCCTTCGGTCTTCACGAGCGAATCGGACGCGGCGAGCTTCTGCTGCGCTTCCTGATCGCGGATGCGTCCCTTGAAGCTGCCTTGGTCGGTGCTGTCGAACCCGCCTTGGGCCATCGTGGACTGCGCGGAGAGGTTCTTGACCTGCTGCGAGAGGGCCTGGTCGGACGGATCCATCTGGATGGCGAGTTCGCCGACGGTGACCGCCAGGTCGAAGCCGTTGCACTCCTCGAACTGGGTCATCAGATCGACGAGGGGTTCCTTTTTGAGCTTCTCGTCCCGCTTCATGGCCTGGAGGGTGCGTTCGCCGAGCCAGTAGGCGGTCTCGTTCGCGTCGAGCTTGTTGGCTTCTTTCATGACCGCGAGACCGGAGGGCCAGTCGAAGCCTTTCCCGCCCCAGTTGAGCAAGGCCGCAGAGAATTTGAGGGCTCCGGAAGACTTCCCGGCGAGCGCCTTCTTTTGGTCGGAGGTGGGGCCTTTGGCTTTGCCGCGTTGCTCATTGAAGCGGAGGGCGGAAGCCATGAACTTCTCGATCGCGTTGAGATCGGTGGGATCGAAGGCCACACCTCTCACCCACATGGTCATCGCGTATTCGTAGCTCGCGCTGTCGTGAGCGACCTGAGCATGGTTGAAGAATGGAGCTGCCTTCTCGGGTTTCGGCTCGAAAGGCGCGTTCTTGTCCTTCGCCTTCTCCGGAGCCTCGGCGGTAGCGGCATCGCCGGAATCATTGCTTTTCTTCTTGCCGAACAGTGCCACGATGGTTCGTTCTCCGGACGCGTTCTGGGTCGAATACGTCATCCTACGGGATGGCGGTCGGGGCTTCACGTTAGGTGAAAGCGGGCGGAGGCCACGATCCATGTGCCGAGGCAGCGGGCTGCCCTCAAACAAGCGAGCTATTCTAGGTTGGTAGTCTTGTGTTTGGTTCGTTGAAAGGGCAGCGATCCAAGGGAGCATTCTTCGGCGGGCAGAGATCACGAACAGGTGCGTGAAGCCAGGGGACCGATCCAGCGGTGAAGTATTGAGTCCAACACAATCTGTCCGGACGGCTGCAGCAGCACTCAAAGACTCAGCCGCTGATCCACTCAGACAAAGTACAGAACGATCTTGTACTGAACCTAAGTGTGGTACATGCACTGGACGGGTGCCGCTCCCTGTCCAACCTTTAGGATGAATCGGTAGTCAAAGCTGTATTGTGCTGTAAACTGAAGCATGTTTGGCGCGGCCAGCATTCGGCTGATCTCATCTTCTGAGGTCTTTAAGGAGGTTGTCTTTATGTACGGAAGCACGCTTCGGCGCAGCATGCACGGGATCGTGTACATGGCAAAGAGTCCGAAGAACGCCGTCAGGTGGGTGAACGGTCGTATCCAAAAAAAGAGCCCGATGGACCTGCGTCTGCCCTGGATCGCGTGGGACTGTATCGACGAGCTCTCGTCTTCGCGGCTGTGGCCGGGCATGCGAGTGTTCGAGTGGGGCGCGGGCGGGTCCACCCTGTTCTTCTTGGAGCGGGAATGCGAAGTCGTGACCATCGAGTCGAGCCCTGCCTGGACCGATGCAATTGTGCGTGCAGTCGAAAACCTGGGAGGCTCTGCATCCGAGAGATGGGAACTCCGCACATTTGATATCGCAGGAAGCCGTGAACAAGGCCAAGCCTTCATCGACACTGTGGCGCAAGGCCATCCTTGGGATCTCGTGCTCGTCGACGGCTTCCTCACAGAATGGCCATCGCGTCTCAGCTGTCTCAAGAGGGCACGCGAGCACGTCAAACCGGGTGGCATGCTGGTGCTCGACGACGCTTGGAGAAACGAGTTCCTTGAGGTTCCCGAGCTGCTGCTGCCGGGATGGAAACGCGAGCGATTCCGGAGCCTCGGCCCGTGCCGACTCGGCGTCACCCAAACGGATATCTATACCAAGCCATCGCCCGATCCCCAATAGGTACACCCATCGGAGGCTGGTAGCCTTGTGTTCGGATAGTGCAAGTGGCGTCGAGGGTGTGGCGGCCTGAAGACCGATCGGGCTCAGAAACTCGAAAGGTTGAAGAAGCTGGTCGTGAATCTGAGTCTTGGCAAAGCCAAGCTTCAGGATATTGCTTCGACGAATAGCTTCCTGAGCCACGAAAAACGCGTGGAACGGCTACGCCCTGCGTGCTCGTTCTCGCGTGTCCGAGAGGAAAAGGGCGTGCAAGGTGCTCAAGCAGCAACGCCTGATTACAGCGTTGCTGCACCTGGAAGACCGGCTTGTGAACCACAGACACATCGGGATTGCAGAAAAGAGCCCTGATGCAGTATGCCTCGAACTGGCGCCAAGAACCTGACAGGTCAGCCACCCGATTGCGAAGATGGAGATTCGGTCAAATGAGGGTTTTTTTTCGCTCTTGACGGTACAGTCTGGGATGATGATCCCTCTACCTGAGACGCTTTCGATCGTTCATTACCCCGACCCGGTGCTCAGCCAGCGGGCTCAGGATGTTGGTGAGGTCGATGGGCAGGTGGTGGCGCTCGCGGAGCGGATGGTGGAGTTGATGCACGGGGCACCGGGAATCGGGCTCGCC
>JANQPS010001075.1 GCA_028285365.1 Thermoanaerobaculia bacterium
GCAGACGGCTACAGCGGTGCGACCTGGCTCGGGCAAGCAGCTCTCGAAGGACAGGCAGCCATCACCGGTGGCGTCACCTGGCTTCAGGCTTTCCTCGGCGACATTCCGGGCTCCATGGGCGAAACCTCGGCACTGGCCTGTCTCATCGGGGCCGGTATCCTGATCCTGACCGGAATCGGCTCGTGGCGGATCATGGCGGGCGTCATTCTCGGTTCGTTTGCCATCTCCCTGCTGCTCAACGCAGCCACGTCCTCGACCAACCCGATGCTGGCCATTCCCTTCCACTGGCACATCGTGCTCGGCGGCTGGGCCTTCGGCCTAGTGTTCATGGCCACCGACCCGGTCAGCGCGGCTCATACCAATGCCGGACGGTGGATCTACGGTTTCCTCATCGGTGTGCTCGCCATCCTGATTCGTACCGTCAACCCGGCCTTCCCGGAAGGCATCATGCTGGCGATCCTGTTCATGAACCTCTTCGCCCCTCTCATCGACCACTACGTCGTGAGAGCCAACGTCCGTCGGAGGAAAGCTCGCTATGCGACATAACACCTTCTACACGATCATCTTTGCCGCCTTGATCTGCGTGGTCTGCGGCGTTTTCGTCTCTTACGCTGCGGTCAGCCTCAACGAGCGCCAGGTGTTCAACGCCGCGCTCGACAAGAAGACCAAAGTGCTCGAAGCCGCAGGGCTCGTCGAGGCTGACGAAAGCGTCACTGCCGAGCGTGTCGAGGAGCTGTTCGCCAACATCGAGAGCGTGGCGGTCGAGCTCGAAACAGGCAACGAACTGGCCGACTTCGACCTCGAAGGCTACGACCAGCTCAAGGCCGCCGCTGATCCCGACCGCAGCGTCGCGGCACCAGAAAACGCCTCCGCCATCAAGACCCTCCCCAAGGTCGCCGAGGTCTTCAAGATGAAAGGCAGCGACGGCGGGCTGGAGATGCTGATCCTGCCCATCGAAGGCCTCGGCCTCTGGGGCACGCTCTACGGGTTCCTCGCAATCGACGGTGACCTGACCACCGTCCGCGGGATCACCTACTACACACACAAAGAGACGCCTGGGCTTGGCGGCGAGGTCGACAACCCGAGGTGGAAGGCTCTCTGGCCAGGGCGACGAGTCTTCGACGACGACGGCGCTGTCGCTCTCGAGGTGATCAAGGGTCAAGCGCCTCCCGCCGCAGACGCTCCCTATCAGGTCGACGGTCTCTCCGGCGCCACGATCACGGCTCGCGGAGTGAGCAACATGATCGACTTCTGGATGGGCGATCGGGGCTTCGGCAAGTTCCTCGACAAGCTGCGCGCCTAGAACCGCCTAAAGACATTCCTCACCAAGTCACTCCTCTCCAAGTACCGGCTCAAGAACGAGGACACGATGGCCATCAAGAAATCCGAAGCGGCTCTGGATCCGCTCTTCAACAACAACCCGATCGCCCTTCAGGTGCTGGGCATCTGCTCGGCGCTTGCCGTGACCACCAAGCTGGAAACGGCTTTTGTCATGTGCATCGCGGTGATCGCGGTCATGACTCTGTCCAACCTGACGATCAGCCTGCTGCGCAATCAGATACCCAACAGCATCCGCATCATCGTGCAGCTGGTGGTCATCGCCTCTCTGGTCATCATCACCGACCAGATCCTCAAGGCGTTCCTGTTCGAGACCAGCAAGCAGCTCTCTGTGTTCGTCGGTCTCATCATCACGAACTGCATCATCATGGGGCGAGCCGAGGCTTTTGCCATGCAGAACGGCCCTCTCCTGAGCATCCTCGACGGCCTCGGCAATGGCGTCGGCTACAGCATCGTGCTGCTGGTTACGGCGTTTTTGCGCGAGCTGTTCGGCTCAGGAAAGCTGTTCGGGGTTTCCGTGCTCCCCCTCGTCTCGGAGGGCGGCTGGTACCAGCCCAACGGCCTCATGCTGCTCTCCCCAGCGGCCTTCTTCATCATCGGCGGCATCATCTTCCTGATTCGGGTCTGGAAGCCCGAGCAGGTCGAGATGGACGGCTGAGCCAGGACACAGGAAACAGACTTCGCAGGAGAACCTCATGGAGTACTACCTCAACCTGATGCTCAAGGCCATCTTCGTCGAGAACATGGCCCTCACATTCTTCCTCGGCATGTGCTCGTTCTTGGCCGTCTCCAAGCGCGTCGAGACCGCCGTAGGCCTGGGAATTGCGGTCATCTTCGTGCTCACCATCACGGTGCCCGCCAACAACCTGATTCAAACGTACCTGCTGAGCGAGGGCGCGATGCAGTGGCTGCACCCGTCGCTGGCCGCCTACGACCTCAGCTTCCTCCACCTGCTTTGCTTCATCGGCTCGATCGCTGCGATGGTCCAGCTGGTCGAAATGACCACAGAGCGCTTCTTCCCCGCCCTGCACGGCACACTCGGGATCTTCCTGCCGCTGATCGCCGTCAACTGCGCGATCCTCGGCGGCTCGCTGTTCATGGTCGAGCGCGACTACAACTTCACCGAGAGCGTCGTCTTCGGCATCGGATCCGGCATCGGCTGGTTCCTGGCCATCGTCGCCCTCGCCGCAATTCGCGAGCGCATGCGCTACAGCAACGTGCCACCTGCTCTGCGAGGCCTCGGCATGACCTTCATCGTGACCGGTCTGATCGGGATCGGCTTCATGGCATTTGGCGGTATCCAGCTCTGATCGGAGCGCCTGATGATTATCAGGCGTCCGATCAGAATCACCCCGCACCTACGGTCCGTGGGGACCTCCGGTGCTCTTTGGGAGACTCGAACATCGCAACGCCTCGCAGCAGGAACCGCTCTGTCTGTCGAGTCTCCCGTTCGCATCCCTCATGACCAGGCGTCCGATCAGAATCACCCCGCACCTACGGTCCATGGGGACCTTCGGTGCTCTTTGGGAGACTCGAACTTCACAACTCTTCGCAACAGGTACCGAGTCTGTTTGTCGAGTCTCCCGTTCGCATCCCTCATGACCAGGCACCCGATCAGAATCATCCCGCACCTACGGTCCGTGGGGACCTTCGGTGCTCTTTGGGAGACTCGAACCTCGCAACGCTTCGCAACAGGAACCGCTTCTGTCTGTCGAGTCTCCCGTTCGCATCTCTTCATGACCAGGCGCCCGATCAGAATCATCCCGCACCTACGGTCCGTGGGACCTTCGGTGCTCTTTTGGGAGAGTCGAACATCGCAACGCTTCGCAGCAGGAACCGCTCTGTCTGTCGAGTCTCCCGTTCGCATCCTTCATGACCAGGCGCCCGATCAGAATCATCCCGCACCTACGGTCCGTGGGGGCCTCCGGTGCTCTTTGGGCGACTCGAACGTCTCAACGCTTCGCAACAGGAACCGCTTCTGTTTGTCGAGTCGCCCGTTCGCATCCCCTCATGATCAAGCGTCCCGATCAGAATCGCCCAGCATCCAAGACTGACGGAATCTCCGTAGATCAATCTGTGAGCAGCGGCTACTGAGCCGCACCTTCTCCGAGGACTCCACGACATGCCCATGGAAACCATCCCACTCGGCGTCGCCATGTTCGCGTTCGTCATCGTCACGCTCGTACTGATCCTGATGGCGGCCAAGTCTCGGCTCGTCGCATCCGGTGACGTCACGATCCTCGTCAACGACGATCCCGACAAGGCGATCACCACGTCGGCCGGACGAACTCTCCTCGACACCCTCGCGGGCGAGAAGATCTTCATCCCGTCCGCCTGTGGTGGACAGGGAACCTGCGGAGTCTGCAAGGTCCATGTCCACGAGGGTGGCGGTGCGCTCCTGCCCACCGAGACCGGGCATGTCTCCAGGCGCGAGGCCCGCGAAGGATGCCGGCTGTCTTGCCAGGTCAAGGTCAAAGAAGACATGAAGATCGAGCTCGAGCCCGAGGTCTTCGGCGTGCGCAAGTGGCAGTGCAAGGTGCGCTCGAACCACAACGTCGCAACCTTCATCAAAGAGCTCGTCCTCGAGCTGCCGGAAGGTGAGGACGTTCCCTTCCGCGCCGGTGGCTACATTCAGATCGAGTGCCCCGAGCACGTGGTCAACTACAAAGACTTCGAGGTCGAAGAGGAGTACCACGAGGACTGGGATCGCTTCAAGATCTGGGACCTCGTCTCCAAGGTCGACGAACCCGTGAGCCGCGCCTACTCGATGGCGAACTACCCGGAAGAGCGCGGCATCATCATGCTCAACGTCCGTATCGCCACCCCGCCGCCGCGCCAGATGGATCTGCCACCAGGCAAGATGTCTTCTTACATCTTCGGTCTCAAGCCGGGTGACGAAGTCACGATCTCGGGCCCCTACGGCGAGTTTTTTGCCAAAGACACCAAGGCGGAGATGATGTTCATCGGTGGCGGCGCAGGAATGGCGCCCATGCGGTCGCACATCTTCGACCAGTTCAAGAGGCTCGACACCGACCGCAAGGTCACCTTCTGGTACGGCGCTCGAAGTCTGCGCGAAGCTTTCTACAACGAGGACTTCGACTCGATCGGTGCGGACCACGAGAACTTCACCTGGCATCTCGCCCTTTCGGATCCTCTTCCCGAAGACAACTGGGACGGCTACACCGGGTTCATTCACCAGGTCGTGCTCGACAACTACCTCAACGAACATCCCGCTCCCGAAGACATCGAGTACTACCTGTGCGGGCCACCACTCATGCTCCAAGCCTGCATGAAGATGCTCGACGACCTCGGAGTCGAGCCAGAGAACATCCTGTTCGACGATTTCGGCAGCTAGGCAGGAACTGAAGCTGGAACCCGGTTCACGGGTCCAGCCCCTCCTTCCTTGCCGAGGACTCCTAGCCAAGGCAGTCCCATGACTAGCGTGGACACGCCTCCTCGCACGGCGCAAGCGTCCCCGCAGACACCGCCCGCCGTTGCCATTTGACGTCTGAGCACCTCTTCTGAACATGCTGAGCTCACCCCAAGACGGCACCCTCCCGGCGCCGCGAGGATCTTGCCGCCGGATGATGTTGCGCAGGGGGACCGTCGCCGCACTCCTTGTCGCGGCGCTGGCTCTGGGGTGCCAGTCGGGTGACACGCCCCTCTACCAGCACGAGCTCACGGGACCGATCATGGGAACCACCTTCACGGTCAAGGTGGTTCTGCCGAAAGAGCCGAACACCAGCCGGTCCGAAGAGATCGATCGCGCTATCAGGAGCGCGCTGAACGAAGTCGACGGACTCATGTCCACCTACAAGCCCAACTCGGAGATCTCGACGTTCAACCGCTCTGCCGTCGGCGAACCCACGTCCGTCTCGGCGCCCACCATCGACGTCCTCGAGCTGTCGAACGAACTGGCCCTCTTTACCGGAGGTGCGTTCGACCCGTCAGTCGGTCCACTCGTGGAGGCCTGGGGCTTCGGAACCGGGGGAACGCCGGAGGAACTGCCGACAGCCGAGCTCCTCGCGAGTCTGCAAGAGCGAGTTGGTCTCGCCCAGATCAGCATCGACAAGAACGCCGGGACCTTGACCAAGATCGCTGAGGGCGTCGAACTGGATCTCTCGGCCGTAGCCAAAGGATATGCCTCCGATCGAGTCGGCAGCTCACTCGAAAACCTAGGCCTGAGCCGCTACATGGCCGAGATCGGCGGGGAGATCCGCGTTGCCGGTCTCAACCAGCACGGTGAACCCTGGCGTCTCGCCATCGAGAGACCACCAGCGTCGAACCTCGACTCCTCGAGCCCTGCCAGGTTCCTCGCTCCACAAGCGATCATCGAACTCGATGCCGGTGCGCTCGCAACCTCCGGTGACTACCGAAACTTCTACGAGAAGGATGGTCGCAGGTACTCGCACACCATCGATCCGTCCACCGGTGAGCCAGTGACCCACAAAGGCGCTTCCGTCAGTGTCGTCAGCGACACCTGCGCCGAGGCGGATGCCCTGGCCACTGCCCTCCTCGTCATGGGCCCGACTCGCGGAATGAGCTTCGCCAAGACTCATGACATCGCCGCCCTCTTCGTCGCCTACAATGACAGGGGCGGTCTGGACGAAACCGTGACGCCAGCAATGCAGCGACTGCTGTCTCGCGCGACGAGCGGCGCGCCAGCTGGACAGACCAACTAGGGGAACGCCATGCTTCTCGTCCTACTCGTGGTTGCGATCATCGGAATCGTCATGCTGGCCATGGCGGTCGGCGTCATCGTGAGCGGTCGCTGCCTCCGAGGCTCTTGCGGAGGTCCCGACGTCGTAGGCCCCAACGGCGAATCGCTGATGTGCGCAACCTGCCCCAAGCGTCAAGAGAGCAGCGCCTGAGCCCGAGTCCGGGCGAGCTGACCCTCCACTCACAGAGGTCAACGAACACTCATGGCGCGATCGTCGAAACCCGGCGCGGGATCCGCGCTCAGCGTCGTGAGCTCAGATGGCGCTCGCCATCGATTTCTGCGCGGGATCATCACCCACAGCCTGACTCAGCGTGGGCTCCCCTTCGATCTCGCCTATGCCATCGCCAGGGCCATCCGAAGCGAGCTCGGCAACCGCGACGAAGTCACGACCTCGGAGCTCTCCGACCTCGTAGAGCAGCACCTCGAGAAGCACTTCGATGACCGTCCGGTCCCTCGGAAGTCGCTCGATGCCCCGCAGCTCCTGGTGTCGTACGGCGGCGACGCCCAGCCGTTTTCCCGAGGACTTCTTGCCCAGAACCTGACCGCCACCGGTCTCGAGCAGGACCGCGCCTACCAGCTCGTTCTCGAGCTGCAGAGTCAGCTGGCCAGCGAGAGCATTTCCCGAATTCGCAGCGGTGACCTCGCCAGACGAGTCGCGGAGACTCTCGAGAGCTCCGGCGAGACCGAACCCGCGCGCCGGTACCGACTCCTGCGCCATCTGCGCCAGCTTCCGAAACCTCTCGTGCTCTACATCGGCGGAGCCAGCGGGGTCGGCAAGTCGACGCTTTCGGTCGACCTCGCCAACAAACTGTCCATCTACCGCATCAACTCGACCGACACCATTCGCCAGGTCATGCGCATGGTCTTCACCGACGCCATGCTGCCTTCGCTGCACCGTTCGAGCTTCGAGAGCCCCCGCGATCAGGACGTCGAAAGTGACCGTTGGCAGGTGCAGCTGTTCGAGGAGCAGGCCACCCAGGTCTGTGTCGGCGTTCGCGCCGTCGTCGAGAGAGCCATCACCGAGAATCTCAACATCCTCGTCGAAGGCGTGCATCTCCTGCCTCCTTTGGTCCCGTTCTCCGATCTCGACGGCGCTGCCTACCAGGTCTCGCTGTTGCTCTCGACGCTCGATGAAGAGACTCATCGCTCCCATCTCCTGTCCCGCGCCAACGTTCGCGGTCGCCCCGCGGAGCGATACCTCAGTCACTTCCAATCGATACGACTCCAGCAAGAGCTGCTTCTCGATCGAGCCGAGGAGCACGATGTCGCGCTGATCGACACGACCAACCCCGATCAGACCGCCTTCCAGGCCGTTGGTGTTCTCGTTCACACTCTCCAGCGCCGCGTGCCCTGGCTCGCCACCGAGAGCGATACCGCTAGCCAGGCCCTGATCCCCTCTCTCCTCCTGGTGATCGATGGCCTGCCGGACCACCCTCTGCGGAGTCTGGGCGGCCGCTCCCCTCTCGAAGGGGCCGAGACACCCACCCTCGACCGCCTCGCGACCGAAGGACTGTGCGGATCCGCAGACCCGATCGCGCCCGGGGTCGTTCCAGACACCGCCGCCGGGACCCTGGCCCTGCTAGGTCAGCCTCCGGCCGCGATGAAACGTGGCCCTATCGAAGCCATCGGGTCCGGACTCGACCTCCAACAAGACGACATCGCCCTGCGCGCCAACTTCGCGACGCTGGACTCCTCCGGAGTGATCGTCGATCGGCGGGCTGGCAGGATCCGCGGCGACTCCAAGGAGCTCGCCCGGTTCCTCGACGCTGAGGATCTTCTGTCGGAAGAAGGTATCCACGTCCGCATTCGCGCGACCACCGAGCACCGGCTCGCCGTCGTGCTGAGAGGCGACGACCTCTCGACCGAGATCCTGGGCAGCGACCCTGGCGAGGCAGCCTTGCCCGGCGCACCGCTCGTACCGAGTGCCACGAGCACCGACCACGCGGCAACGCGCACGGCGGCGCTGCTGGCAAAGCTCGAAGATCGAGCTCGCAAGCTGCTCCTGGAGCATGACATCAACCACGAGCGGGTCGCTCAGGGGCTCCTGCCAGCCAACGTCCTACTCACCCGAGGGGCGGGCCGCACGCACAAGCTCAACGAGCTCTCACCGCACGGTCTGGAGCCGAGACTTGCCTGCATCAGCGGCGACCGCACCGTACTCGGTATTACCACCCTGCTGGGCGCATCGACTCTCACCCACAAGCGCATGACGGCCAACCTCGACACCGACCTGGCACTCAAGTTCGACCGGGCCACTCAGGCACTGGAAGACCACGATCTGGTCCTGCTCCACGTCAAAGGCGCCGATATCGCGGCTCACGACCAGCGGGCCGATCTGAAGGTCAAGTTCGTCGAGGCCGTCGATCAGGCACTGTGCGACTTTCTCGAATCGTGGCGCGGGCCGCTCAGGGTAGCGGTGGCTTCGGATCACTCAACGATCAGCGAAAGCGGCCTGCATGGCGCGGATCCGGTCCCGGTGATCCTCTGGGGTACTGGGATCGAGGCCGACGC
>JANQPS010000579.1 GCA_028285365.1 Thermoanaerobaculia bacterium
CGTCATGTTGGGGTATGACGGTCGGGTGAAGATTCTCGACTTCGGCCTGGCCAAGGCGATGGCACGGGAACTCTCCGTCTCGCGAGGAGGCGTTTCGCAGCCGTCGACTCTGACGGCGCCGGGGCAGGGCGTAATCATCGGGACCGACGCCTACATGTCGCCAGAGCAGGCCTCGGGACGAGCGATGGACGAGCGCAGCGACGTCTGGAGTTTCGGGGTCTGCCTCTACGAAGCGCTGTGCGCCAGTCGACCCTTCGGGGGCGCAACGACCGCTGCGACTCTTGCCGCGCTTCTCACTGACGACCCGGACTGGACCGCGCTGCCCGAGTCTTCTCCGGGAGCGGTTCGGCGGCTCCTGAGGCGCTGTTTGACTCGAGACCTGCGCGAGCGTCTGCGCCACATTGCCGATGCGCGCCTGGAGCTGCTCGAGAAGGAGGTCCCCGAGGAGCGCGGCGCTGAGGAAGGTTCGAGGATTGGAGGAGCCTCAGCCGAGTCGTCGATCACGAGACTTTCGCTGGGACTCGACCTCGGACGACGATTGACCGCTGAGGCAGAGTCTTTTGGCACACCCGTAGCGATTTCTCCGGACGGTTTGAAGATCGTGTGGGCGTCGGTGGATCCCTTGGGACGCGGCCAGCTCTTCTTGAGGCATCTCGACTCTTTTGAGGTCCAGCCCATTGCGCACACGGCGGATGCGACGTCTCCCTTCTTCTCTCCCGACAGTCTTTCGCTTGGCTACTTCGCGCACGGTCGTCTTCGGACGGTGCGACTCGAGGGTGGGCCGGTGACAACTCTCTGCGCTGCTCCGGCCTTCGAGGGAGTCGGCATCGACTGGGGGCGAGACGGTTTCATCTACTACGCGGCAAGCGCGTTGGGCTCTGGTCTCTGGAGGGTTCACGAGTCGGGTGGTACTCCAGAACGTCTCACGACTCCCACGTCGACTGAACGCCAGCATGGATGGCCCCAGCTGCTACCTGACGGCCGTCTGCTGTTCTCTGTTTGGGGGGGCGAAGACAACGGGGCCGCCCTGCTGAATCTGGAGACCGGCGCGCGGACGCGACTGGTGCCAGGTGCAATCGGGGCTCGCTACCTCAGGAGCGGACACCTGGTGTTTGCTCCCTTTCGCAACCTGAATGTGCTGGAGGCGGTGGCGTTCGACGTCGAGCGGGGCAATGTCCAGGGACGACCGACTCCAGTGCTCGACGGAGTGGACGCGATCCCGCGGGCCTCGAGGTCGTCGTTTCTTGCCTCTGACGATGGCACGCTGGTCTACGTTCCGTTGAGCCCCGGCAGGCGCTCACTCGTTTGGGTCGAGCGCGATGGGCGAAGCTCTCCGGCCCTCGATCAGGAGGCGGCGTTCGAGGCTCCGCGCATCTCCCCCGATGGTTCGCGGGTGGCCTTCATCAAGCACTATCAGGTCTGGGATGTCGATCTGGAGCGAGGTGTCGAGACTCGTCACACCAAAAGTGCTGAGCTTGCGTTGACTCCACTGTGGACACCCGACGGCAGTGAACTGGTCTACTCAGCAGTCCGCGAGGGGCCATGGAACCTCTTTCGCAAGCCGGCTGACGGTACGGGTGCCGAGCTGATCCTGCACAGTGACGATTCCTTCTTCCCCATGTCCTTCTCTCCGGACGGCACGACGCTGGCGGCACAGTGGATGTCCGGAGAGGCGGGACAGACGCTTGCGCTGCTGGAGCAGGGCAAACGGGGCAAGCAGATACCGATTCCGTTTGCTGAGGGCGAGGGCCACGAAGAGGCAGCTGCCTTTTCCCCGGACGGCCGTTTTGTGGCGTACGTCTCGAGTGAGTCCGGCCGCGAGCAGGTCTACATCAAGACCTGCCCCGAAGGCGATCGCCGTTGGACGGTCTCAGGTGACGGCGGCAGGGAGCCGCTTTGGTCGCCTTTGGGTCACGAGCTCTTCTATCGGAACGGTGACGCGGTGATGGCTGTCGAGGTCGATGTCGTCGACGGCGAGCCCAGGGTCGGGGCTCCCGTCCCGCTCTTCGAGGGTCCCTACGAGTCCCAGTTGTTTCGCAACTACGACATCTCGCCCGACGGGCAGCGCTTTCTCATGGTCCAGCGTGATCCTGCCGACGAGCGACGTGAGATTCGAGTGGTGCTCAACTGGTTCGACGAGGTGCGCCGACTGTTGTCGTGAGCGGATGAGTCTCGTCCGGGTGAGGTTGGGGCACTGCGAGCGACAGGTTTGAGCAAGAGCTGCTTCACGAAGTCCAGACGCGTGATTTCGGAAGCCGTGGGCTGCCAGCTCCGTCGCGGACATGGCGATCCAGCCATCACTCACAAGACACCAATCAGAGTCAGAGCCAAGCCTTGAAACAAAGGGGAGTCCAGACATGACAGCTTCAAGGGGCTGGCGACACTCAACACTGTCATCCAGACGGAGTACCGGCCCGGGTGGGTGATCAAAGGCATGCTGTTTGCCCGGTACGGAGGATGGATCTCGGCCGTGATGTCGACGTATACCCGGGAGCATCACCGTCGCAGACATGACGACTCCGCCACTTGTCGGTGGTCTTTGAAGTCGCCTTTTCTTGAGGCTGGCGCCATCTCGCCATCGTGAAGTGAGTCGTTGCGGGAGCAGGTGGTCTCCTTGGCCCTCAGGCTGCGGGTTCCTGTCCGACACCACCTTCATCTCGGCTCACGCGTCAACGCTCTAGAATCCGCGTCCATGATCTTGCATCGCTCGGTTGGGTTCGCTGTTGCCGGATGGTTCGGCTTTGCTGTTCTTGTCGCGGCACAAAGTCCATCGGAGGCTGAACCGGTTCCGGCCTTCCTTGCCGCCGTGGAGAAGCAGCTGCGCTTCCACGACGCGACCGACGGCGCGTTCCAGGTCTCGTCGTTCGAGGCCTCGCCGGCTTC
>JANQPS010000596.1 GCA_028285365.1 Thermoanaerobaculia bacterium
AGCGAGCAGCACGGCACCCGCCAGCAACCGAGGTCTACGCTTCGCTATCGAGTCGGTCGGCTCGGCGTCTGGACGCGACACTGAAGCCACCAGGCGATATCCACGTCGCGTGATGGTTTCGATGTATCGCGGTTCTTTCGGATCGTCATTCAGCGCACGTCGAAGCAAGGTCACAGCCCGCCTCAGGGCATCGTCCTGGACGGCGGTCTCTGGCCAGACGCGTTCGAGGATTTCTTCCCGGCTGAAGACCTTTCCCGGCGATTCGGCAAGCAGCATCAAGAGATCCATCACCCTGGGCTCTACGGTGAGAGTCTCATCACCTCTGTCGACCCGATTCAGCGACGGCTCGACAAAGGTTTCGCCGATCTTCAGGCGTTTCGTCATCTGCATTGACGGGAGTATGTCTCAGTCATCGACACCGAGGCGAGGCCGCTGGGGCCTAGTGGCTCGACCTCGAATTGTCGACTGTCTACGGCCGTCGAGGGGCTTCTCCCGGGCAGATCACGACAACATCACACAGATCACGAGACCATTCCTGGCCAGCCGGCACCGCTTGATCGAGACTCCGCACATTGAGGGCATGAAGTCCCTAAGACGACAGCCAAATGACTGGGGAGTCCCACTGTGCACCAAAGAACACTTGCTTGGATCTTCCTCGCTTTGCTGGCCGCTGCTGGTGTAGCCCTTGGCGCCACCGCGCCCGCATCCCGAGCTGCGAGTTCTACCGATACGCCGTCGAGGGGAAGCTCGGATTGGACGACGTGGAGCGGTCCGGCCGGCAACCTGACGTCACTGGGTAACGGACTGGCTGATGGTGGATCGCTAGAGCTCGAGCCGCTTTGGTCGCGTCCGCTGGGCTCGGCCTACTCAGGGATTCTGGTCAAAGACGGGCGGGTCGTGACGACCTTCTCGGATGGCGCGACCGACTACCTGGTGGCGCTCGACGCGACGAGCGGAGCCGAACACTGGCGCTACCGGATCTCCGAAACCTACAAAGGCGATTCGAACTCCGACGATGGGCCGCTCTCCACGCCGAGGGTCGTGGGTGGCCTCGGGAACGGTATAGAGAGCGACAAAGAGAGCGATAGAGAGAGCGGCACGGTCTATGGTCTCGGTACCTTGGGAGACCTGTTCGCCGTTTCCCTTGACGACGGTGAGGAGCGTTGGCGACTGGACCTGGTGGCCGATTTCGGCGCTGTGATGCAGGGAGCCGGATTCACCACCGCGCCGACCGTCATCGGCGATCTGTTGGTGGTCGAGACTGGTGGGGACGAAGGGCGTTCGATCTCGGCCTTCGAGCGCGCGACTGGCGCCTTGCGCTGGTCGACCGGGGACGAAACGGTCACCTATCAGTCGCCGCTGACGATTGAGCTCGACGGCGTGACGATGTTGGTCGCGGTGACCGATCGGAGCTTGCTCGGCCTGGCTCCTGAGACCGGTGAAGTGCTCTGGCAGCATCGGCACACCGAAGGCGACCGCGGCGGCTTCGGCGCGACTCAACCCGTGCCGGTGGGCGAGGGCGGAATCCTCTTGATCGATGGGCTCGAAACGGCCCTCTTCCGGGTCGACAGAAACGGCGGGGAGTACACAGTCGAGGAGGCCTGGCGCTCGCGCGCGTTGCGCAGCCAAGGGAACTTCGCCACGCCGGTGCCCTACGAGGGGTACCTCTATGGCTTCGCCCGTAGCTTCTTGACATGTGTCGACGCCGCCACCGGCGAGATCGTTTGGAGGTCGCGGCCGCCCGGCATCGGGAACCTGGTTCTGGTCGACGGTCACCTGGTGATGCTGGTCCGCTCCGGCGAAATCGTGGTCGCGAAGGCAACGCCGGAGGGGTATTCCGAAGTGTCGCGGGTCCAAGCTCTGGATCGCGGTTACTTCACGCGGCCCAGCTTTGCCGACGGCAGGATCTACGTCCGAAACCTGGTCGATATCTCTGCGATCGGCGTCAGGGCGGCGCCTTCAGCGCCCGAAGACGCAATGCGGGACGCAACCACGCTCGGTGTGGGCCCCGACTGGGATCTGCGGGGAGAATTCGGCGCGTTCGTCACCAGTCTCGCCACGGCTAACAACAAGGACGAGATGATCGAGAGGTTCCTGGCAGATCAGCCGACCCTGCCAATCATCGAGGGCAACCCAAGCGAGAGCGATCTAGTGCACTTCGTTTACCACGGAGAGGTCGAAGACCTTGCCGTTTCCGGCAACTTCATCCGAGGGGGCGGGGAGCATGAGATGCACCGGATCGATGGCACGGATTTCTATTTCCGGAGTTACGAGCTGCCCGAGAATGCCGTCTACTCGTATCGATTATCGGTCTTCGACGAACGGATGACCGATCCGAGAAATCCGCAAAAGACGGGCCCCGAAGGTCGGGAACGGTCGCTGCTGGCGACCTCCGGTTGGGAACCTCCTGCCCACCTCCGCGACCCCGAGGGCGAGCGCGGCCGAATCGAGACGCTGCACTGGAAGAGCGAGCGTCTGGACAACGAGCGCGACGTGCAGATCTACCTACCGGCTGGCTACGACCAGAGCGACGGGCGTTACCCGGTGCTGGTGGTCAATGACGGCCAAGAGGCGCTCGCGACCGGGGAGATGGACAAGAGCCTCGACAACTTGATCGGCACGACGGTTGCGCCGGTGATCGTCGCCTTCGTGCCCAACATCGACGGGAGCGAGCTCAGCGGCCGGAGGACCGGCGACTACACTCGTGCGCAAGCCAAAGAACTGATCCCTCTCGTCGACGGGGCTTACCGCACCGAGGCTCGCCGCGAATCCCGCGCAGTGATGGGCCAGGACCCATACGGCGGTGCCGGCTTCGCGGCGATGTATCTCGCGCTGCATCACCCGGACACCTTTTCCAAGGCGGCCGTCCAGTCCTACGAGAATGGCGTCAAAATGGATCTCATGGCCGCCGCTTCAGGCGAGAAGCACGACCTGGAGTTGGTTTTCCATTGGAGCTCCTACGACTCCTACGATCCGTTTTTCGACTTTGACGCTCGCAGAGATTCCAGGAACCTGGTGGCGGCGCTCGAGGAGAATGGCTACAGCCCGACGGTTCTCGAAAGTGATGACGGTGTCGGCTGGGGCATGTGGCAGGGTCAGATGGCCGAGATTCTCGAGACGCTGTTTCCGCTCCAGTAGGGGCAGCTCGCGGTGTGGTTCAGCGTCCTCCGAATCGGAAAGTCGAGTGATCCGCAGGCTGGCCGCTGGTCTCTCGTGTGTTGGAGAGCCCCTGTCGGAAAGCCCTGTCGGAAAGCGCGGGACGGCATCGTCAACAGCGTCGGTGAAGCGAGCAGGACCGCAGCTGTCAGGATTGCGTGCCAGCTTGAGAGAGGCCTGCGTCTTCGTGGATGAAGCAACCAAAGAGCGCTGGATGCGCCAAGCCCTGATCGAATCTCGACGCGCCCTTCCTGGTTGTCGCCCAAATCCGCCAGTGGGTTGCGTCATCGTACGAGGGGAGGAACTGGTAGCGACCGGTTTCACCCAGCCGCCCGGTGACCATCACGCCGAGGCCATGGCCATGTCACAGGTCAGCGGCGAGGCTGATGACTTGACTGTCTTCGTGACTCTCGAGCCGTGCTCGTTTGCCGGTCGAACACCATCATGCGCGCGCCTCCTTGCCGCGCGCGGCGTGGCCCTGGTCGTCGTTGGGATCTTGGATCCTCACCCTAGAAACCGGGGTGTCGGGGTGCGGTTGATTCAGGAAGCCGGCATCCGGGTCGAATGCGGGACTCTGGCGGAAGAGATCACGTGCTTTCTGTCGCCGTACTTGCTGAGCTCATGATTTCCGCACTGCCTTAGGCCAAAAGCGCCGCCGGAACTCCGGCGACCGCGCGGGCTTGAAGTGCCAGCCTTGGAAACGGGATCAGGCGCTCGGGGCGTGAGTTGGCCTCCCGCGAGGTGGAGGTGGTCTCTTGGGTAGACGCGAAGACGGCCCGGGCCCTTCAATTGGACGAAAGGAGGCACACCAACAAGGCCCGCCGCGGCTTGTGCCCTGGAGCTGCTGACCCTTCGGAAAGGCGGTAACGCGAGTGCTGGTTGGCAGGTCTCCCGGCATTCCCCGATAGATGAAGCGAACGGCAAGACCGCCGAACGCAGGGAGACAGCCGAATGCAGAGACGGAGACCCATCCGAACCAACCGTGCGCATCCAGGAGCTAGCCCGACACCGCGCTTGGCGTGGGAGCTCGACTCCGAATTGCCAACTTGTCGTTTCTATCGTTGGAGCTGGCGGGCGCTTGCTGTCAGCACCCTCGCGTCAGCGGTGCTCGCGGCGCTGGCGACTCCGGTCACCGCCCAGCTGACCGTGACCAACAATCAGGTCTGGAATCAAGACGACGTCCCCGGACCGGGCATCGACGAAGACCACCGCTTCGGCACCTCGTTGGCCGTGTGCGACTTCGACAGCGACGGCTTTCAGGACCTCGCGGTGGGTGCAACTGGGACCGAGGTTGCGATCATCACGACGGTCGAGGCGGCCGGAATGGTTCACGTCTTCTATGGCGGCGAGAGCGGCTTCTCGACGTCCGCTACCCAGACCTTGGTGCAGAACGATCCCAAGGGCATTGTGGCCGGGCCAGACTTTCCCGAAGAGTTCGATCGGTTCGGCAGGACACTGGCAGCCGGCGACTTTGACGGCGACGGTTTCTGCGACCTGGCCGGAGCGGCCACTAGCGAAGACGTAGACGGGTTTGTCAACGCCGGCTCGGTCCACCTCTTTGCGGGCTCGAGCTCAGGGCTCAGCATCGAGTCGACAGCCTGGACCCAGGCAGACATGCCGGGCGTTGAGTCGCCTAACGTCGGGGGCCTCTTTGGGAAGGAGATGGCTTCGGGCGACATCGACGGCGACGGTCGTGACGATCTGGTGATCACGGCTCAGGACGATGGGCCGGGCAGCGACCCTGGTTACTTGGTACACGTCTTCATGGGCACTCAGGAGGGTCTCAATCACGAACGCCTCCTGTTCCAGTCAGACTTGGTTGTCTCTTCGGGCTTCACTCCAGGCTTCGGCAACAGCCTCGCGTTTGGCAACTTCAACGGCGACATCTATGCCGATCTCGTCATCGGCGCCTTCTCCGACGAAGGGGTGGTGCACGTGGTCCCCGGTGGTCCGGCGGGACTCGATACCGCGAGCGCCGTCTTGCTCACGCAGGAGACTCCGGGGATCGACCTCGCCGACGAGTTCGGCGACATCTTTGGTGCCCGTCTTGCGCCCGGCGACTTCGACGGTGACGGTCTCGACGAGCTTGCGATCGGCTACGCGGAAAGCATCGGCTTCGCCCCCCTGGTGCAGTGGGCCGGTGCCGTGGTGGTGGTGGGTGGCCTCGACGCGTTCATCGGGGGAGCGCTTGGCGTGCAGGCCCAGCTCTGGCATCAGGGGATCGACGGCATCAGTGACGAGCCAGAGTCTTCCGACTTCTTCGGGCGCGTCGTTGTGGGCGACTTCGACAAAGACGGCTACGAGGACCTGGCGGTGGGTGTTCCCTTCGAGGACTTCGAAGGTGGTGGCCATGAAAACAACGGTGCGCTCCACGTCTTGTACGGAGGACCCGGCGGGCTCACGGCGAGTCGCGAGCAGTTCCACGGTCAGGGAGGCTGGAACGTGGGCCTCACCGAAGACCTGGACTACTTCGGCGACGAGCTGATCGCAGGTGACTTCGACGACGACAACATCGACGAGCTCATCATCGGCGTGCCGAGTGAGAGTCACGGGACGAACGAAGAATCCGGTCTCGTGGCCGTGATCACGGGTCGAAGCCCGCTTCCTTTCGACGACGGTTTCGAGTTCGGCGATCTGAGACTGTGGAACCGAGCTGTCAGTGATGACAACTAGAACCATCGTTCCAGACTCTCGCAAAGTGACGTCGATGGCCTCGGGATGCAACAATGAAGGACCATGTCCAGCCGCATTGGCAAGACATTCGGTCGCGACGACTTCGATCGACAGTTCGAAGGTGTCTACGAGGATCTGCGCGAAGTCGCAAGAGCCCAGCTGCGTCGCAACGCCCGCCCGTCGACGCTCGACACCACGGCCCTCATCCACGAGGCCTATCTGAAGTTGAGCTCCGCGCGCGGCAATGACTTCACCGATCGCGACCACTTCCTGGCGACCGCGGCGCGTGCCATGCGTTTCGTGCTCATCGACTACGCCCGCTCACGCTCCGCCGACAAGCGGGGTGGACGTCAGAGTGACGAGCCGTTGGACGATGACGTGGCTTCCGAGGTGAGGAGCGAGATCGAGACCCTGCTCGCCCTCGATGTGGCGCTCGAGCAGCTCGCAGGTCTCAACCCACGGCTCGTGCGGGTCGTCGAGTGCCGATACTTCGGTGGCTACAGCGATCTCGAGACGGCGAGTGTGCTCGGCACCTCCGTGCGCACCGTGCGCCGAGACTGGAGTCTCGCAAGGGCCAAGCTGCGCACCGAACTGACGCAGGTGAAGCCTTGAGTGGCGTCAAGTGGCCTGAGGTCGAACGCTGGTTCCACGACCTCAGTCAGCTGGATCTCGATGAGCGCGAAGCACAGCTCGCGGAGCTTGCGGCCCAGCGGCCAGAACTGGCGGCGACATTGGTCGAGCTGTTGGCGGCGAGCGAGGGTGTGAGTGAAGCCCTGCCTGCCGGTGGGGCGCTCGACGGACGTCTCCATCAGGAGCTCCAACGGCTGGAGGAGCGTTCGGACGACCTCGTCGGTAGCGTCGTGGCACAGTTTCGACTGGTCGAGGTGCTGGGACGAGGCGGCATGTCCGTCGTCTATCTCGGTGAGCACATCGATCCGAAAGTCCCGCAGCGGGCTGCCATCAAGGTGCTGCGCTCGGGCCACCAATCACCCGAGCAGCAGCTGAGGTTCGAACAGGAGCTGGCGATCCTGGCGCGACTCGAGCACCCTTCGATCGCGCGCTTCTTGCACGGCGGCACGTCACCCGACCAGGTCCGCTACATCGCCATGGAGCTCGTCGACGGCCAACCCATCGACGACTACTGCGCGACTCACGGTGCGAGCCTCGAGGAGAGACTGAGCCTGCTCCAGAGCGTCGCCGAGGCCGTGCAATACGCCCACAGCCATCTGGTCGTTCACCGTGACCTCAAACCCGCCAACGTCCTGGTGACGCACGACGGTCGCGTCAAGCTGCTCGACTTCGGCATTGCCAAGCTGACCGGTGAGGCGAGGCTCGCCGACGGTCCCGAGACCCAGGAGTTCTCGCGGTTGCTGACTCCTGAGTACTGCAGCCCAGAGCAGGTGCGAGGCGAACCGGTCTCGATGGCGACCGACGTCTATCTCCTCGGACTGCTGTGTTACGAGATCCTCTCGGGCAAGCGGGCCCAGCAGCTCGAGGGCCGCAGCTGGAGCGATGTCGAGCGCGTGGTGTGCACCCAGACCCTGACCCCGCCGAGCGTGGCTGCTGCCGATCCAGCCGAGTACGAGCCTCCTGTCCCCACCAGCTTCGCGCATCGTCTGCGCGGAGACCTCGACAACATCGTGCTCACTGCTCTGCGCAAAGAGCCCGAGCGCCGCTACCGCTCGGTAGGTCACCTGCTCGATGATCTCGAGCGCTTCCAGCGTAGCGAGCCGGTATCGGCAACCCCCGACGGTCGTTGGTACCGACTCTCGAAGTTCTGGCGCCGACACCGGTTGGCGGTCGCTGCGGCGACCGCCGTGATCCTGCTGTCGATTGGTTACGCGACCACTGTGACCCTGCAGGCGCGGCGGCTGGCGGCCGAGCGCGATCGAGTGCGTGCCGAGGCGGTCAAGTCCGAGATGGTCAAGGACTTCATGGCCGACGTCTTCATCGCCGCCGACCCGTTCGAAGCGGCGGGCACGCAGACCACGGCCGGCGAGCTGCTCGAGCGGGCCTCTGAGCGCATCGACAGTCTGGACTCACAGCCGGAGGTGGTGAGCGAGCTGCGTCTGACACTTGGCAACGTGCTCTATCAGCTCGGCTCTCACCAGCAAGCCGAGGAGCAGCAGCGGGCCGCCGTCGACAAGTGCTCGAGCCTTCCCGAGCAAGAGCGAGCCGGATGCCTTCCAGCCGTGGAGTTTGGCCTGGGCCGCACGCTGCGAATGCAAGGCGAGTACGACGAGGCGGCGGTGCTGCTGTCCTCGAGCGTGACCGGGTACGAGCGCCTCCTGCCCGATTCTCTGAGGCTACTCGCAGAGGCGCACAACGAGCTCGGCATGGTCTACTACTTCGACCATCAGTACGAGCGCGCCGAGGCCGAGTACCGCGAAGCACTTCGCCTGCACCAGTCGGCAGACCCGATTTCGAGCGCAGCGATCGCCGGAACCACGAGCAACCTGTCGATGATCGTTAGCCACCGCGGTGACATCGACGAGTCGCTGAAGATGAAGCGCGCGGCCTCCGCTCTGTGGGAGGAGGCGGTGGGTCCAGATCATCCCCACATCGCCATCGTCGAGCACAACATCGCGCGCGACCTGCAGAAGCTCGGGCGTTACAGCGAAGCCGACCCTCACTTCAGACGCTCGCTCGCGATCCGCCAGGCGACTCTCGACGCGGACCACCCGCGCCTTGCGCTCGCCGAGGTTCTACTCGGCAACAATCTCCACAAGCTCGAGCGCTTCGAGGAGGCAGAGGAGCATCTGATCAGAGGGTTGGCCGCGACCGAGCTCGCCTATCCCGACGATCATCCCCGGGTGGCGGAGGCCAACATGGCCTACGGGCGAATGCTCGTCGACGCGGAGCGCCTCGACGAGGCAGCAGCTCTGCTCGAGAGAGCGGTCGACGTCTACCAAGCCAGGTACGGTGACGAGGATAGCTTTACCGCGGTGGCCAGAATGTCGCTAGGTGCGTGTTATCTGGACTTGGGAGAGCTCGTTCTGGCGGAAAGACTGCTGACGGATGCTGAAAGGGTCCTGCGCGATCACAACTCGTGGGGAGCCGAGGCCCGACGCCACCTCGAGCGATTACGGCTGCTGAGCGACGAGTAGTTGGCGCTGCGGGAGTGGCGCGAAGCCGTCTGGACTTGCGATTGAGGTGCGAGCGACGGAGTCGGGGGCGAGGCACTCGACGGTCGCTCAGGCCGCGCGTAGGTACAAATTCAGGCGTCCAGTGACCCCGGGCTGCAGTCAAGTCGCGCGCGTGAGTCTGTTGCCGTAGCGCAGTTCCCGAGCTGCGGGTCCCGCGCTGTGGACGGTGGACCTTCCGGCGGAGCGTGGTGCTGGGTGTAGATGGCGCCAGTCGAGTGGAACGGTCGCGCACGTCGTGACCGCTGGACGAGCGTTCAGGGTGTCGCCAGAGTTTTTGTGCCCAGGCGTGGCAGCTTTCTTGCCGCTTCTCGAAAGAAAAGATGAGTTACCCCTATTGGGGGCGCTCACGCAGCGACCGTCGCAAGTAGAGGAGCGCTCAGATGACAACCCGATCAGTCGCCAACAGTTGCGAATCTTCTGTCGAAACGGACTCAGTCGGACCGGCACCGTGCAGTAGGACTGGATTGCGGTGCCAGTCGCTTCAAGGGCAATTGGGGCTGGCCCTCTTGGGTCTTCTCGTCTCCGGCTCTCTCGACGCCCAGCTCACCGCCGGCGGCAACGTTCGTTGGAACCAGGATCACTTCCCGGGCTCAAGCCTCGGCGAAGATCACGATTTTGGTCATGCCCTCGCAGTGTGTGACTTCGATGGCGACGGCTTCGACGACCTGGCGATCTCTTCGCCCGGGAGCGAGTTTGCGATCATCACTGCGGTAGAAGCGGCTGGCCTGGTCCACATTCTCTACGGCAGCGAAGACGGGCTGTCGAACTCCCTCGCTCAGAGTCGTGCGCAGAACAGCAGTCAAGACCCTCCCGAGGAGGGCGACCGGTTTGGGGAGGCACTAGCCGCTGGCGACTTCGACGGTGATGGATTCTGCGACCTCGCGGTGGGAACACCACTAGAAGATCTGAACGATGAGTTTGAGGAGCTAGAGCCGATCGAGCGGGTCGGAGTCGTTCACATCTACAGAGGATCGAGCGGAGGACTCGAGCTCGAGTCGGAGCTTCTCACCCAGGGCAGCACCGGCGGGCTCGAAGTGCCCGAGGAAGGCGACCTGTTTGGCAGGGCGCTGGTCGCAGGCGACGTCAACGGTGACGGTCTGGACGACCTTGCAGTTGGTGTCTACGAGACGTTCGATGGGCCCGGTGCCCCGTGGGGTGCAGTTCACCTCTTTCTGGGAACTCAAGAAGGACTGGTCCACTCGGAGATGATCACGGAAGTGGACCTGCTCCTTTCGCGATCGGGGCCGTTTGGTCAGTACCTCGCTCTGGCGCACTTCGATGACGATCCTTACGCGGACCTCGTCGTTGGCGGCCACTGGAGCGTGGGCGACTCTGGACGAGCGTGGATCGTGATGGGCAGCGAAGACGGGTTCGATACCAGTCGCTCCGCGCGCATCACCCAGGAGACCGAGGGCGTCGGACTCGTCGACTCGAGTTGGGACAGATTCGGCAAGAGCCTGGCTCCTGGGGACTTCGACGGCGACGGTCTCGATGAGCTGGTTGTTGGCTTTCCCGACACCGTGTTCGTGTTTCCGCCGGCCTGGATCGATCTGGCCGGGGCTTTTGTCGTCCTCGATTCCGTGCAGGAGTACATCGATTCTGGCTCCCCACTCCAGTCCCAATACTTTCGCCAGGGAGCTGGTCTCGCCGATGAAGTCGAGGAGTCCGACGAGTGTTGTGTCGTCGCGGCCGGTGACTTCGACAAGGACGGCTATGACGACCTCGCGGCTGGTGTTCCACGAGAGGACTTCGAGGCGTTGGACCTCTCCGCCAACGGCACCTTGCACGTCCTCTACGGTGGCCCGAATGGCCTCTCGAGTGTTAGCGAGCAGTTTGATGGTCAAGGAGGTTGGGGGCTAGGTCTTCCGGAAGATGGAGACTGGTTTGGCTCGACTCTCATTTCAGGCGATTTCGACGACGACAATCGTGCCGAGCTGGCCGTGGCAGCCATCTACGAGGATCTGCAGGGAGAGACCAATGCAGGCCTCGTCGGAGTGATCACCGGCCGCGACCCGTTCCCCTTCAGCGATGGCTTCGAGTTTGGCGATCTGCGTTTGTGGAACCGGGCCATTGGCGGCCCCGAAAACTGACCGCGGTGCTCTACTGCTCCTCCGACGAGTACACGATCCGATACGGCTCGTGCTCATGGATCACACCTTCCGAGTCCACGGCGCGCACGACGATCGATCCACCGGCCTCGGGGTCGAGTAGCTCCAGCTGAAGAAGGACAAGGCTCGCTCCCTTGCCGTCGTACGTCGTGAAGGTGACGCAGGTGAGCTTCGGGTCGTGCTGGCAGGCTTCCGAGTTCTGCTCGAAGCCTTCTTCCCCCCGGAAACAAACTCTTCAACCTGAGCTAGCATCAGCTTGCGCCCCGACATCACGCCCGACACTCCAAGGAGTTGCTCAGATGCTGTTTCTTTCGCCCGGTCGGCCTGGTCTGCTCGGTCTGTTGACGCTTCTTCTCGTGGCGCTTGCACCAAGCGCTACGTTGGGACAGGGGCCTGCTCTTGAACCTCCAGGTAAGTTCCAGGCTGACCTGAGCGTTTCGATTGACGACTCACCTGATCCGGTGACGGCTGGTAGCCAGGTGGTGTATACGGTGACGGTCGTCAACCTGGCGCAGATCAACGGTCCTGAGACCCCGGGTCTTTTTGGTACCGCGTTTGATGTCGAAGTGACGACGACGCTCGACGGCGATGTCTCGCTGGTCTCCACCAGCGGTTGTACCGAAGATCCCTCGGGAGTCGCGACCTGTTCGTTGGGTGACCTCCCAAAAGGCGGGTCGACCCAGTTCACCATTACGGCGGACGTCAGCCCTACGGCTTCGGGCACACTCACGACCAGTGTCGAGGTGAGTCACGATGGTCCCGATCCGGCTTCTGGGAACAATTCGGCGTCCGCCGAGACGGGGATCAGTCAGCCGGAGGCTGATCTCTCGATCACAAAGACGGACTCGGTCGACCCGGTGATCGCCGGTGAGCCGCTGAGCTACACAGTGACGGTCAGTAACGCCGGTCCGCAAGCGGCAACAAACGTGGTGGCGACGGACACGTTGCCGAGTGGTGTGACGTTGGTCCCGACGTCGGGCTGCGCCGAGGACCCGTCCGGTGCCCCGGCCTGCAGTCTCGGTGACATTCCGAATGGTGGCTCGGCTCAGTACACGATCAACGTGACGGTCGACTCGGCAACTAGCGGGACGATTACGAATCAGGCCTCGGCTTCGTCGGATACGTCGGACCCGAACGGCGGAAACGACTCGACGTCGGAAGACACGACGGTCAATCAGCCGGAGGCGGACCTGTCGATCACGAAGACGGACTCGGTTGATCCAGTCGCCGCAGGGAGTGCCTTCAGTTACACGGTGATGGTCAGCAATGCCGGGCCTCAAACGGCTACCGGCGTGGTCGTGACCGACACACTCCCCGCAGGAGTCACCTTCGTCTCGACGACTGGTTGCGCAGAGGATCCGGCTGGTGTCCCGACGTGCACACTCGGTGATGTCGACAGCGGCAGCTCCGACAGCTACACGATCAACGTTACCGCTGACGCTCAAACCGCGGGAACTGTGACCAACATGGCTTCGGTGAGTTCTGGGGTCTCCGACCCGTCGAGCGCCAACAACTCCACGACTGAAGACACCGAAGTCGTGGAGACGGACGCGCCTGTTGTCGCCATCGTCAATACCGCTGCAACCTCGGCCGGCGCAGACGGGTTGACCGAGGACGAGGTGGTGGTCGGGATCGTCAATCAGCTGATCGTTCAGTTCGACGAGGCGGTGCGCGACGCCGGTGCCGCGGACCCCGATTCGGTCACCAATCCGGCCAACTACCAACTGGTGACGGCCGGGTCGAACGGAGTCGTCGACACGATGGGTTGTGGCGGGGCTCAGGGTGATGACGTCGCCATCGTCATCGACTCCGTCACCTACGACGACCTGACGTTCGAGGCCACGCTCAACCTCAACGGTGGCATCGAGCTGACGCCTGACAGCTATTCGTTCGCAGTGTGCGGCTCGACCACCATCGTCGACCTCGCGGGCAACCCCCTCGACGGCAACGGTGACGGTGTGGGCGGTGACGACTTCGTTCGTGACTTCAGGATTGGCCTGATTCCACCGATTCCGACCTCGAGCCCACTAGGGCTGCTGCTCTTGGTCTCGTTGATGGCCGTGGCCGCTGTTTTGGTTCTGCGCAGAGGGAGCTGAGTCCAGTCCTCTCGCTTTGCTAGTTGGCCCGGCTCGAGGTGCAGGGTCCTGATCGCGGAAAGGCGTGCGGCTCTACGGAGCCGCTCCTACTGCTCCTCCGACGAGTACACGATCCGATACGGCTCGTGCTCATGGAGCACACCTTCCGAGTCCACGGCGCGCACGACGATCGATCCACCGACCTCGGGGTCGAGTAGCTCCAGCTGAAGAAGGACCAGGCTCGCTCCCTTGCCGTCGTACGTCGTGAAGGTGATGCAGGTGAGCTTCGGGTCGTGCTGGCAGGCTTCCGAGTTCTGCTCGAAGCCTTCTTCCCACGCAGGTTCTCCTTCGTTGCCCTCTTCGCTCTCCTGAGACTCCCGCATCATCCCGGCGACTTCCAGCTCTCCGGTCACCTCGACCTGATACTCGTTCACGGGTTCTGTGGTGGCGATTGGTACCTGGACCAGGCTCTCGTTGGTGTAGAGCGGGACCCAGAGCAGCAGGAAACGATTGAGGCGTACGACCAGGCCGTCACCGTCGAGGCCGGACGAGTGCTCGACGGAGCCGTCGGCGAACAGATCGAGGTCCGAGGATCTGAAGAAACCGCCGGCGTGGACAATTCGGTAGGGATCTAGCGCGATCTTCGTCGCAATATCTGCACTGGAGCCGGTGATGTGTCGAGACCAGAGCAGGGCTCCGTCGGCGGTGGTGGCGACGATCGCCGAGTCGCTGCCAGTGACGGTAGACGGCGCCGTGTGCTCAGGGACTCCGTCGAAGTCGAGGTCGAGCTCCTGGGAGAAACTGACGCCGAAGTAGAGATTGCCACTGGCGTCGCTCTCGATTCCCAGCCCACTCGATCTAGCCGACGGCGAGCCGGCAGTTGCCGGGTATTCGGTCGTCCACAGGTTACGCCCGTCCGTGGAGATCAGCTTGGAGAGGACGAGGCGGTTGCTCGCGTCGCTCCGACCCGTTACCACCAACGCAGGCGGGCTGGTGGAGTCGTCCCAGCTCATGTCGTTGGCGTCGAAGTCGAGTCCCCGCGCCCAGTGGGCATAGAAGAGCGCGGAGCTGGGATCTTCGCGAACCTCGACCAGGAAGTCGCCCGGCTGCTCGACCCGGACTCCATCGCCGAAGTCGAGCTCGTCGTCGTGCGACTCGCCGTGAATGATCAGTCGTTCCGGCTGACCAGGCGGGGTGCTCGGCTCGATGTTCAACACGAGAGCATGATCGTCTGCGTTGAGTCGCCCCAGCGATCGGGGGCGGGCCAAAGAGTCGTACCAGATCACCATG
>JANQPS010000609.1 GCA_028285365.1 Thermoanaerobaculia bacterium
TCGCGCCTGTCCTTGCGCGCGATGATCGTCCGCTTCCACATCAGGTCGCGATAGTCGTCCACTGAGAGACTGGGACGCAAGTCGTCGAAGCGATCGGCATAGCCGACAACCGGCAGGCCACCCGGGCGTGCCTCGGTTTCTCCGTGATCCGGCCGGGTCTGGCCGGCGCTCTCGCCGGAGTTCGAGTTGGCGATGACGTGGCGCGCGAGGATCCAGCCGTTGCGGAGCGCGCGCAGAGCGAGGCTGCGTCGAATCCAGAAACTCGCCACGTTCCGTTCCAATGGCGCGATGGCGTCGTCGGTGATGTCGTTTCCGACCGTCAGCGTCACGAGGACCACATCGGCAGCGACGTCGTGGCCCTCCAGCTGCCAGAGGCGCAAGTAGAAATCGGGACTCGTAGCCGGGATTCCCCAGCTGTGGAGATCTGCCGACAGGCCGAGAGGTGCGAGGTGGTCGTCGAGGATCACATCGAGGCGTTGGTGCCACATCCACTCCCACGGATAGTCGTTGAAGCAGAACGAGTCTCCGAGGACGATGATGCGTCTCTCGCTCGGGTCTCGAGGCCGATCGTAGCCGTGAGCGGGCAGTCCGTTCGTACCGATGCGGACTCCGCCGACCGGTTGACCGGGTCGATACCCGATCGCGCTCTGCTCGAGGAGCGCGGCCGTGGTTTGAGCCTTCGCGTAGCGACCGCTGAGCTGCGGAACATACAGAATCGCAGAAACGGCCGGAATGCCTGAGCTGAGCCGGAGGCCCACCTCGACCAACGCCAGCGTCACGACGATGACGGCCACGGTCGAGGCGAGTCGGCGGAGCACGAGGTTCATGGCGCGTGAAGAGGCATCGGCCGCCGGTCAGTCCGTGTCGATCGGTTGCGGTGCCGAGACCACGGGGATTTCCTCCTGATCGTCCGGTCTGGGTCGGTGATCGAATCACCTGATGCGGGGAGCCAGAGATCAGGTGACACCTGGTGACGGCGCCTTCGGAATCACGATGTCAATGGGATTTGGCGGACTTTCGGACGGCTGGCCGTTATAACATGTGAGCGTCGACTCACGGCGTCTCGAGCCGGAGGTCGATTTCGAAATGAGCAACTCGGAAGACAGGTTCTCGAACGCCAGCACTTCGAGGCACTCGATCGACAAGATGTCGAGCGAGACGGCCCACGTGGTTCCTTCCAGTGGCGAAGGCTGCCCACACCACGCCGGCCCCACAGGAGGCGTGCGGCTCAGGCGATATCTGCTCGTCGTCATCGGTGTCCTGTCGGTGGGACTGGCTGCCCTCGGGGCGGTGGTTCCCGGTCTGCCGACCACGATCTTCGTGATCATTGCCAGCTACTGTTTCACTCGGAGCTGCCCGTGGCTGGAAGAGAGGCTGTTGCGCAACCGGCTCTTCGCGCGGTCGATGAGCTATATCGACGGCGAACGCGAGATGACTCCACGGGTCCGATTCGCCATAGCCTGTGTGATCGTCGGGTTTTCGAGTCTCAGTGCCGGAATCCTGCTTGCGACGGGAGCGGCGAGCGTCGTGGTCCTCGGGGCCATAGGGCTTCTGGCTGTCTTGGGTGTCATTGCCGTGAGTCTGTGGAAGCCCGGAAAGCGGCTCACCACACCGGCCTGATCGGCTAGCTCTGATACCCCTCAGCGTGCTCTCCTAGTTGTGGCCGGCCGCCTGGCTGTCGGATCGGTGTGAGCCGGCTTGACGGGCCGGCTTGGCGGACTTGGGATCGCCGCGGTACAGCGACCACCTCTTGACCACGTCATGAAGTTGGCGAATCGTGAACGGCTTGGCGAGGTGGTCGTCCATCCCGCTGTCCAAACAAACTCGGCGATCCTCCGGAAGGGCGCCAGCCGTCAGCGCCACGATGGGCATCCGCGGCCGCGATGGATCGTTTCTCTCGGTCTCGCGGATGGCGCGAGTTGCGTCGTAGCCGTCCATCTCCGGCATCTGGCAGTCCATCAGCACGAGTGAGTGCTTCTGTGGGCGCAGTGTCGCCACCGCCTCCAGCCCGTTGGTCGCGGTGTCGACGATGCAGCCGATCTCGCGCAGCATGGCCACCGTGACTTCTTGATTGATCGGGTCGTCGTCCGCTACGAGGATGTGACGTTCGCTCAGCGCGATTCCCCGGCTGTCTTGAGCGGCCTCGATCTCGGCGCTGGTCGGATCGTCCCCGGGAACCTCGAACCAGAACGTCGAGCCCCGACCGAGGTCACTGTCGACTCCGATCGCCCCTCCGAGCAGCTCGACGAGTCGGGCCGATATCGCGAGGCCCAGCCCGGTGCCTCCGAACCGTCTGGTCGTCGAAGCGTCAGCCTGCGTGAAGACGTCGAAAATCGTCGCCTGGTGCTCCTTCGCGATCCCGATGCCAGAGTCGGTCACCTCGAAGCGGACCCGGGGTTGCGTTTCGGATCCTCTCGCAGGAGACGAGACCAGGCGAATGTCGACGCCTCCGACCTCGGTGAACTTGACCGCGTTGGCCACGAGATTGACCAGGACTTGTCTGAGCCTCACAGGATCTGACTCGATCATTCGGCATGCCGTGTCGTCGATCTCGGTGGTCAGCGTAATGTTCTTGTCGCGTGCGGCACCGCTGAGAAGCTCGACCGTGTCGTCGATCAGACTCCGTGGGTCGGTGGGACCTTTCTCGACGGTCAGCTGGCCCGCTTCGACCTTCGACAGGTCGAGGACGTCGTCGAGAATGGCGAGCAGTGCTTGGGCCGACCTGCGGATGATTCCTGCAACCCGCTCGTCCTCAGGTGCCAGCTCCGACTTGGTCAGGCGTCTCGCCATTCCGAGGACTCCGTTCATCGGCGTCCTGATCTCGTGGCTCATGTTCGCGAGGAACTCGCTCTTGGCGCGGCTCGCCTCTCGAACCTCTTCGTTGGCCTTCTCGAGCTCTCGATTGGCGGCGCTGAGCCGCTCCAGGGCTGCGTTCTTCTGACTCTCGAAGGCCAGGGTGAAGACCAGAATGATGAGAACGAGCCCCAGGTCAGAAGACAGCCCGATCCATTGCAGGCTCTCTTCGGAGAGACTCACCGGCGGGCGCAACCAACCGGCTCGCTGGGTTGCGAACAGCACGACGATCTCGATAATGGCCGCACTCGTCCAGAAGACGCCGGAGCGGAAGCTCGCCAGTGCGAAGCCGACGATGGGAAAGGAGCAATGCCAGAGTGTTCCTGGCGCTCCGAGGCCTCCCATGCTGAACGAGTACAGCGTGACCGCGGCGAACAGCCAGAGCGAGAGTAGATTCCCGGCCAGCACTACGGACCTCGACTGGCGCAAGACGATCGGCGTAGTGAGGAGAGCCACTGAGGTCAGCGTGGCGCAGATCGTCATCAGCGTGTAGCCGAAGTACCAGAACACGGCGACGTACGCCGGCCCCAGGATCATAGCCGTGGCACTGACCGAGACGACCATGCGAGCTCGCCGGGCGACCTCGATGTTGGCAGGGCCGTCCTCGAACGGCACGAATTTGTCTCGTGCCGCAGCCAGTGATTGAGCGATGCGCCTCATAGAGAGTCGGCGTCGCCGTGAAGCAGCGTCGGGAGAACGACGGTTGCGCAAGAAGGCTCGGCCGCGGTGGCACTGTAGCGCAGGATGCCCGGGGAGCGTTCGGGCGGCCAGGACGTCGCTTGGATCTGTAGGCGAGCTAGGGGCTCGTGGCGCGCTCCACGCGAACGTTCTCGAGCTGGATCGTGGAGATCAGGGGCAGCTCCGCCGCGGCGTACTCGGGCGTGACGAGGTTGACGCTCAAACCGCCGAGAGGGGTGTTCTTGCCGTAGTTCTGAGCGTCGTAGAACATCAGGCCACCCATTCGACGTTGGTTGAAGAGCTTGCGAAAACGCAGGCCAGTGCCGTTGCTGTAGTCGTAGGCGAACTGAACGAGCTCAGCCGTTTCCGGGTCGAACCAGTACATGTACTCACTGCTAGCGCCAGCGCTGGAGCCGGCTTCGAAAGAGACTCGCACTTTGTGGAGGGCCTTGTCTCCCCAGCCCTCTTCGAGCCCGAGGTCTTCTTTGTAGGTGCCGGGGTCGTTCAGCTTGTATGGCAGGAAAAGGAAGTACAGACGCTGGTTGACGTAGCTGAGGGCGTTCGTTCGCTCCCGCTCGGAGAGGTTCTGCTCGGCGCCATCGATGCTCACCGAGAGGAGATCGTTGGTTTGACGGTGAACCTTGGTCTCGCCGTCGGCAGTGGCGGTGATCCGGTGATCGAACTGGTCACCTCGTATCGTCGTCGCGATGTCGAAGCTGCCGGACTTCGAGCGCACCGTGAGCTCGACCTGAGAGTCTTCGAACAGCTCGCCGCCGTGGTGGGCGATGGACCGATCGACGATGTCGAGAGCCTCTACCTTCTGGTTGGCGGTGCTGGTATCGGCGGCCACCGGTGACCGCTGTGCGCAGGCGCCCAGCGCCAGCGGCAGAAGCGAGGTCATGAAGGCGACGTTGAGCAGACTCTTGACTGATCGAAATCTCATTTTGGCGTCCTCTGCGGGTGGAACTGCCTAGACTACGGCTCGACCACGCTATCGGATGGGCTGATCTCGTCTGTCAGCGGCTCACCGACGAGATGAGCAGCTGCGACGAGCCAGAGGCGAGTCGGCTCAGCGCCGTTTGCTGCGCTGGCGCGCTCGCAGCGTCTTGAGGCTTTCGATGGCGCGCCGATCGTCGAGGAGACCGCGAGCGACGTGAAGTAGCTCTTCGGCTTCTTCGTAGCGCTCCAGGTCGGAGGCAATGTCGCCGGCGTAGAGGAAGGCGAGCCCACACTCGGGGTCGATGCGCCTGGTTTCCTTGAGCTCCCTGAGGGCTTGCTCGGCGCGGCATGCGCCCGCCGTGTAGCGTGCCCAGGCCAGCTGTGCTCGATAGGTTCCGTTCTGGGGTTCGCAGTCTGCCGCGAACTCGAGGTACTGCAGCGACTTCTCGACGTCCCCTGCCGCGATCAGCTCCAGCGCCTTCTCGTGTTGGACCGCTGGATCGAGGAGCTCGGTCTCGATGCGCTGGGGGCCGACCTTGCGTTCTTCCTCTTGCTCCTCGCGCAGAAGCCGGCGGCGGTTACGCAATCCCTCACGCCCCTCCCGGTTGGCGACTTCCGCGTAGGCGCGCGCGGCGGTCAACACCAGAGCACGCGCTTGCTCGTTGATCTCGCTCTTGACGTCGCTTCGTTGACACCATGGCAAGAAGCGTTGCACGTACGTGAGGAACGCGGAGTCGATCTCGCTGGCTTTGACGTGCTCGTCGACCCCGAGCAGATCGAAGGCGTCCAGCCGACGATGATCGATGTAGTGCCGGGTCACCGCTTCGAGATCTAGGGGCTCGACGGTGAGGGGGGGCTGGTCCTGGGGCTGCGACGGTGAGACGGTGGCAGAGGGTGGAGTCGCCTGCTGGGTCAACTGCTGGAGCTGTTCGTCCGAGACGATGACGCCTGCCATCCCCAGGCCGTAGACCAGTCTCGAGACCTCGTCGATCGGAGTGTCGTCGTCGGTGAGCTCGGACAGGTTGCGAGGCTCTTCGAGCTTCGAGGTGATGCGCTTTTGAACCTCGCTGAGAAGGAGGTCGGAGACCGGGACCGGCGGGTTGGGCTGAAGCACGAGCTTCGTTCCGATGAGTGATATCACCGCCTGGTCGACGAGCGCCTGGGGAGTGAAGCGCATCGTACCTGTGAGCAGGAGCTGATGGACCCGCACCTTGAGAGGGGCAAACGCCTCAGGGGGCTCGTCGAAGACCGTAAACGTGCCTTCGCTCCAGGTGAAGACATCGAAGAGCTGGTGGACGAGGCACCTCTGGAGGAGGCGTAGGAGCTCGGTCGAGTTCAGGATTCCTCGCTCGATGAGAACGGATCCGAGGGGCCGTTCCTTGGCAAGAGCCTCGCTGAAGGAAACCGCGAACTCCGCCTGCGTGATGCGACCGATGCGGACGAGGAAGTTGCCGAATCGCTCAGGGACGACGTTCGAGCGGCAGTGCACGGGCTGGCCAGACTCGATCATGATCGCCTTGACGACGCGCCGTCGCCTCACTTCGAGCACGCAGTTCTGCCCGGATTCCGCGAGCGCGCGCAACAACAGCGGGAACGGAATCTCCGCGAAGTCGCCCCGCCGCTGGCGGACCACGCTGTCGAGCTCGCTCGGCGTCGGCATGACGTGGCCGAGCTCGCTGAGTATCGCCGTCGATGTGCTCACGACGCGTCGACCCTATCGAATGAACGACTTGTACGTGATCGATTGATCATCGGAGCTCAAGGCGAGACCGTCGAACAGTGGCAGTCTCGAGTGCGGTCGGTCGTAAGACGCGTGGTTCGTGCTCGCAGCGGTAGCGACCCGGTCGAGAGGACACCGACGAACGCTAGCGAGGAAGGGGAGAGCAGGAGGAGCGCCGGCCGAGTTCTGAAGGGCCAACCGTTGCCTGAAGCACCGGGAGGCCTTAGACTATCTAATCTTGTTGTATGTGCATTTGTGCACTCGTCAGTGCCGTGCACGTTATCTCATCGCTTCGAGCTTGCTCGAGATCGGAGTTCATCATGCCCTTGCCTTCCCCGACCGGGACCATGCCTGCTCGTCCCGACTGTGCACCCACGCATTCGGTGCGCCTCGACGTCCCTCGTCGAGATCTCGTCGGCAGCCTTTCGCTGCTCAGGCTCCTGACCGCCTGTTTTGTCGGGCTTCTCGTCGGAGGAACGGCGCTCAGCGCCC
>JANQPS010000611.1 GCA_028285365.1 Thermoanaerobaculia bacterium
GGCCGGGCTACTTCATCGTGATTCTTGCGACCGGCGAGCCCGGGGCCGCTGAACTCGAGCAAGCCCTGACGCTCGCCCAGAGCCAGTTCCCCGACGCGTACCTAAAGACCGAGCGCGTCTATCACGGCTGCATGCACTAGCCCGCATGCCACCCAATGAGCCGTTTCAGCGGACTTGCTCAGGCTCGAGCGCCATCGATCGTGGTGGAGTCGCGGAGTCCGAGGTGTTGGCAGCCGATGCGCAGGTTGGAGCACGTCGCTGAACGCCGATCTGCTTGGTTGCGCGGCCGAGCATCGACGCCAACTCGCAGATGGCAGCAGTGGACTACTGCCGGCTTCGTCGACGCTTAGAGGTCCTGCTTGGACCTCCCCCGGATCCGCGAGTGCCTGGAGGCCCTGGTTTGAGGCGAGTTCGAACGCCTCGGGACTGACCCTACCGAGACGGCCAAGAGGGCAGATTGAGGATCTCGCAGAGCATCCTCAACTCAGTCGAAGGGGTTCGCCGGCTTCAGCTCACCGGTGCGGTAGGGAATCGCCTCGAGCGCCAGACCCGGGCCGAAACCCAGCATGATCCCAGAAGTCCCTGAGACGCATCTCTCGAGCTCGCTCGCCAGGGCGAACATGACAGATAGACTCGAGAGGTTGCCGTTCTCTTCGAGGATCCTCCTCGCCGCCGAGACGGCGCTCTCTGAGAGATTCAGCCGACTACGGATCTGGCTCAGGACGGCCGTTCCCCCCGCATGGACCGACCACGACGCGACATCGGCCGGGACGTCGCTCCCCGCGATCTGCTTGACCACAGGACTGACGAAATCGAGCAGCAGCTGGCCGATGGCAATCGGCAGCCGTGGCGACAAACTGATGTCAAACCCGTCGTCTCCGAGATCCCACCGGATCAAGCCGGCCTTCTCGGGAACGACGAGACTGGTCTGGGGACCGTATTCGACGACGTACGGATCGCCGGCACCGGCCACCCCAATGACTGCCGATACTGCGGCGTCACTGAAGAGGCTGTCTGCCACGCTCGCCGATCGGCTTCCATCGGATTGTGGATGCGCGGAGCAGATCTCGACACCCGTCAAGAGCACCCTCGCCGACGGATCCTCCGCGACGATGCACCTTGCCGTTTCGAGTCCGTAGAACATCCCCGAGCAACCCATCCCGGACAGGAGCGTGCGGTGCACCGTGCGTCTGAGCCCGAGATCAACGATCAGGTCGATGTCGGTCGCCGGGAGCGCCCCACCGGTCGAAGTGACAACCACCAGATGCGTTACGTCGAGCGGATCGACCGAGGCCCTCGTCAGGGCCTGCCTGCCAGAAGCTTCCGCGAGGCGTCTGGCGGCAGGGCGGAACGCTTGGAGCGATGCAGAGATGGAGCGAGGCTCTCCGCACCGCAATGCTGATTCGCTCAAATCGCCGTCGAACATGGCGATTCGCCTACCTCGAATCGGCGAGTGAGCGAATACAGACTCGAGCTGAGCGGAGTCGATCCCCTGCTCCCTAAGGTGCGCGCCGAGCCAGTCTTTCACCTCGACCTGAGAGCAACACATCGGCAGCGCGGTCCCCAGGCCATGCACGGATGCCCAGCCAAGGGGCTCCGGCAAAGTGTCGCCGAGGGATTCCGCGCCACGCCCATCCGTCATGCTCATGGTGCCCTCTCCCTCAGGTACGGGACAGAGCGCGCAGAC
>JANQPS010000628.1 GCA_028285365.1 Thermoanaerobaculia bacterium
CACGCTCCTGGGGCGCCACATCGCGAACCGGCCCGGCCCCACGGACCTGCAGATCTTGTGTGGCGACCGCGTCGTCGCCACGGTCACGTTCGACGAGCCCGACATCTGGCGAACGGTCGAAGCCACCGTGGAGAACTGGTCGAGTGGCGAAGACCTGGTCCTTCGAGTTCCCGAGCCCGACGACTCGGCACCGCCTCACGTCGTCAACGGTCTGGCTCTCGACTTTGCGCGGATACGCTGGCTCTAGGAGCCTCGCCGTGGCGGTACCTGCGAGACAAAACGCACGCAATCTGACCGTGTCGAGCGGAAAGCTCGCGGTCCAACCCTCGCAATTCGGGTGGACTGGCGGCTTGGGTTTTCAGGAATCGAGGAGAGAAGGAACTGGGGAGAGAAAAGGCACTCGAAGCGGGGGTCGGCTCTCGTTCTAGGTGGGAACGGTTTGGATTCACTCTCGGCGAATGCGAGAGAATGGTGGTGGGCCTAGGTGACTAGCAGTGCCGAGGACTTGTGTCCCTGACATTGTCTGCTAGAATGGTGGGCACTTTCTGGCAGGTGAGCCTCCCCGCATCGTGTGTCTCCAGTGTCGAGCACTGGGTTGTCCGTGTCTAAAGCAAGCACGATGCCAGCTCCGGCGGGTCGTCCCGCCGTCGAGCCGACTAGCTCAATCCCCAATGTTTACTGGCCTTTGCGCGACCTGCAGGCAATACCCGATACCCTCCAGTAGGTCACGGATCCTGTCAATCTGGACATAGCAGGGTGACAATCGGACACCCTCTTCTGAGTGTCCGAGCGCTACACCATCAGCAGCCGACGCAACGCTCGAAGCACCCTTCCCGGCACCTCACGGCGAGTTCGGGCGATCGGATCTCCGGAAACGGGCCCTCGCGACAAGCCGTGAATGCCCGTTCGCGACCCGGCGCTTCCGGTCGAGTCGTCCTGCTCACGCACCACGAGCATTGAGGGCGTCCTCGAGTTCAGCCCAGGTTGCTCGACCTCGGGTAGACGTTCTCGGGATCGGTCATCACGTTGAGCACGTAGGGCCCCTTGGCGGCCAGTGCCCGGTCCATCGCAGCGCCCAGGTCCCCTGGACGAGTCACCTGCTCGCCGTCCGCGCCCAGAGCGTGCGCGACCTGGTCATAGCGAGCTTTCGCCGACAACTCGGCTGCCACGTGATACCCGTAGACCTGTTGCATGGGGTGTTTCTCCAGGCCCCAGCAGGTGTTGTTGCCGACAATCACGACCGCTGGAATCTCGAACCGGACCAGTGTGTCCAGGTCCCCGAGCGCAAAACCGATGGCGCCGTCCCCCACCATCAGGACCACCTGACGCTCCGGCTGAGCCAGCTTGGCACCCAGCGCATAACCCGGTCCGGTCCCAAGACAACCGTAAGGACCCGGGTCGAGAAAACAGCCCGGCGTGTAGGTGTCCACGTACTTGCCTGCGTACGAGACGTAGTCTCCGCCGTCCCCGATGACGATGGCGTCGCGGTCCAGTCGCGGAGCCAACTCGCCATAGATCCTCGCCGGATGAATCGGGTCGTCGTCTGATCGGAGGGCCTCCTGCTCGCCTTCGGGACGTTTGGTCTCTTCGGCCCGCAGCAGCTCGATCCACTCTTGCCTCTTGGCGCGACGATCGGTGGTCGATGCCTGACGCACGTCGCTCAGCACGCGTGACAGCGACCCGGCAACCCCCGCGGCCAGCTCGACGTGACCGGCGAGTCGCTCGGTGCGATCCATCACGTGTGCCACACGGGCCTCGCCGAAGCGACCAAAACCGAGCCTGAAGTCGAGAGGGGTGCCGACGACCACGACCAGGTCCGCCTGCTTGAACGCCACCGAACGACTCCGCGCGAAGGCGAGCTCGTGATCGGCAGCAACCGTTCCCCGCCCCAGCCCGTTCATGAAGACCGGAATCGCGAGCCCTTCGCAGAGCGCCTGCAGCGCGGCCTCGGCGCCCTCCCAGTACACGTCTCCGCCCGACATCATCACCGGCCGCTCCGAATTGCTCAGCAGGTTGGCCAGAGACTTGACGGC
>JANQPS010000658.1 GCA_028285365.1 Thermoanaerobaculia bacterium
GAAGCCGAAGCACGGCGCCGAAGAGTCGAGGCGTGCGGAGAGATCCACAGTCACGGCTGCCGGAGCCGCCGCTGCGGGCGACTCACGCTCCCGGTCCAGAGGCAACGTGCTCGTCACGCTCCCGCCACCGCCTGCCGGCAGCTTGAAGGCATAGAGCACGTTGGAGCCAGACTTGACGTTGTTGCCCGAGTAGCGATTGAAGCCACCGCTCAGTAGATCGCCGCCGCCGACTCCCACCACGACGTACTGCTCGCCGTCGACGGAGTAGCTCGCCGGGAAACCGGTGACCGGACCGTTGACGACCGTCTCCCACAACACGTCGCCCGTCTCGGCGTCGAAGGCCCGGAAGCGCCGGTTGGTGTCACCGGCAAAGACGAGACCACCACCGGTCGTGAGGGTCGCCATCATCCCGGCGTTCCACTCCGACGTCCAGAGCGTCTCCCCGGTGCGCACCGAGATCGCCTCGAGACGCCCGACCTTCTCCTTGCCGGGTGCCAATTGACCACGCGCCGAGAGGGCATAGAAGTCCTGCGGTCCGGGGTCGGGAGTTGTCATCTCCATGGTCATGCAGAGGTTCTGCAACGGGACGTAGATGGCTCCGGTGAGCGGACTGTAAGACGCGGTGGGCCAGTTCCTACCGCCGCTCGCGGCTGGGCACACCACGCCATAGTCGTCGTCGAAGCTCTTGGGGATGACCTCTTCGTTGACCGTCACCTTGCCAGTCACGGGGTCGATCGACTCGATCACGTTCTGGACGACCGTTGGACGCGCGTAGAGGAACTCGCCGGTTTCGCGATCGAGCGTCCACATCACACCGCTCTTACCAGGCACGCCGGTGAGCAGCTTACGCTTCGCACCCACCACGATGTTGGGGTTCTGAACCCAGGTCGCGTCTTCGTTGGGAGCGACCTCGAGGTCGACGAGCATGCGCTCGAACGGATGGTCCAGGTCCCAGTTGTCGCGCGGCAGATGCTGGTAGTGCCAGCGCAACTTGCCGGTGTTGGGATCGAGCGCCACCGTGCTGTTGGAGTACAACATCTCACCTTTGCCCGTGCCCCGAAGCACTTCGGCCGACGGCGCCGAGACCGAGGTCCCCCAATAGACCGTGTCGAGCTCGGGATCGTAGGAGCCGATGAACCAGGCTCCAACGTGGATCCGCTCCTCGAAGGGCAGGTCTCCCCAGGTGTCGAAACCAGGCTCGCCTGGCCTCGGGATGGTGTAGAAACGCCACAGCTCCTCACCTGTTTCGACGTCGTGAGCCGTGATGTAACAACCGCCCGGGAGCGCCATGTCGCACGTTCTCCCGCTGATGACCTTGCCGTTCGCCACGATTGGTCCAGTCGTGTGCGTGACCAGACCGTACTGCCCCACCTCGGTCTCCCACTCGAGCTCGCCAGTGTGAGCGTCGATCCGGATGACGTGGGTATCAGCCGTCGTCGCAAACAGGGCGTCGCCGTGAATCGCAACGCTCCGATTGATCGGCACTCCCAGATTCGCAAGCGAGCGCCGGGCGCGAATGTCCTCCGGCCACTGGCGCCGATACTCCCAGATGATGTCTCCGGTCCTTGCGTCCAACGCCCTGATGACGTCGCCGGAGTTCGGCAGGTACAGAACCCCGTCGCGAACGAGCGGTGACGGCTCGTTGGGACCCGGCTCCATCGTCACCGACCAGGCAAACGTCAGCCCACCGACGTTGGTGCGATCGATCTGGTCCAGGGCGCTGTACCCCCAGCTGGAGAGGTGACCGCGAAAAGAGAGCCAGTCGCTCGACGGAACCGCTGCCAGCTCGGAATCAGCCACGGGCTCCTCGTAGAGCCTCTGCTGCCCTGCGAGGGGCAACGAAACCCAGGCCACGACACACAGGGCAGACGCAAGTCGACAAGATGGAGACACCATCTCCTCCTTTCAGCGAAGCCCCGAAAGGCCTTGCTGGCTCGGACAGCGGATCGGCGAGAGGACTTACCAACGAAGAATACCTACAAGACGCGCTCGCGCGCCGGCCCCGTAGCGCTAGCGCCTTTTGCGCTTCACTCATCTCGAGACTGTGTAGCCTTACTCTCGACGAACCTCAAAACGCCCGTGAATCAGCTCGTCTACATCTTCGTCGCCCAGGTCCTGATCGCGCTCATGTTGTCCGCGATCCTGTTCCTCTGTTGGCTGAAGGTGGATCGCAAGCCGCACGCTCTCAGCTGGGCGCTGGCGTTTGCCGTGATCACCGTGTCCTACGGGCTCAACATCGCTCGCGACCTGATGCCACACCCGGTCTACTGGGCGATCGTCAACGCACTGTCGCTGACCTCGATCTCGCTGGCTTTTGGAGGCTTCTGGCAACGCGCGGGCAGGAAGCCGAGACCGGGTCTCTTGATCGGCGCGATCATCGTGGTCGAAACCCTGGTCATCTGGTTCCGGTCCGTCTACGAGCACATCGGACTGACGATGGCTTTTGTCCCTTACTTCTCGATGGTCGCGATGTTTGCTTCGGCGGCTGTCCTGCTGACACAGGGAAGACGGCTCAAGGCCGCCGAGTGGGGCATGGTGATCGTCGTGACGGTCTTTGGTGTGGCCCAGGGTGCTGCGGCAACGGTGGCGCTGCAGCAAGGCCCCGCGGGCGACCTCGAGATCCGCGAGGTCTACAACCAGATCAACTTCCTGACCATGCCGGCCGCGTTTGCAGGCCTGGGTCTGTTTGCCGTCTTCATCATCGCCAGCGATCTGGCCGACGCCATGAGAGAGCTGGCACTCACCGACTCGTTGACCGGCTTGACCAATCGACGCGGCTTCTGGGACGCGGCAGAAAGAGCGCGCTCCGAAGCGGCCCGCACGGGCGAGCCCCTCTGCATCGCGCTGGCCGACATCGACCGCTTCAAGCGCGTCAACGACACTCACGGGCATCCGGTTGGCGACGAGGTGCTGGCGGCGATGGCACAACGACTCTCGAGCGGCCTTCGTGCCAGCGACCTGTTGGCACGCGTCGGTGGCGAGGAGTTTGCCTTCCTGCTCCCGCGAACGAAGCTCTCGGACGCTGTCGCCATCTGTGAGCGCCAACTCGAATGTGTCACCGCATCACCGATCGAGGTGAGTGGGCTCGAGCTGCCGATCACGTGTAGCTTCGGGGTCAGCGCAGTCGACCCAGCCGACAGCATGAGGTCAGCCATCGCCACCATGGACGAAGCGCTCTACCGCGCCAAGACCAACGGTCGCAATCGCGTCGAGGCGTCCGCAGCGCCGCAGTGAGCTTTCTCGACATGAAGGCCCTCGAGCTCTCCATGGACCACCGCTCGCATCCCAACGACTACATGCCGCCGGAACGGATCCGGGCAGCCAAGCAACGTAGGCCTGAACTCTCCCTAGCGGTACTTCGAGCCGACTAGTCGCCGATCGCAGCGTCGATGAGATCGAGCTCGCGCCGACGCGGATCGTCGACCAACTCCGGCTCGTTGTCGAAAACCATCGTTGCTCGACGCCCAGGGTCGTAGGCATCCCACGCCGGTAGACCTGGGTGGCTCGGGTTGCCGGTGCGTGCGAAAGCCAGCCAGGCCTCCGACATCATGTCGGCGATCTTCTGCTGCTCCTCGCCCTGACCGGACATCGACACCGACTTCGCAACGTTGTCGAAGACGAACCCGATGTCCATGGCGTGCGGGGCTCCCCACTTGCCGTCATCGACGGGTGTCGTCCAGCTGAGGTAGTACTGGTAGACCGGCGCTCCACCTTGCGCGGCCTTGCGATCGGCCAGTTCGAAGCTGCCGCGGACGAACGCGCTGTTGTCACTGGTGAGCTCGAAGTAGAGGGTGGGAGCGTCGAGATCCGGGTGTAGGTCTTGATAACCCGCCACCACCGCCTTCGCGTCGATGCCGGGCAGCGCCTGCTCGATGGCGCCGGGCAGAGTCTCCCAGGTGAGCTCGAAGAGCTCGGGCCGGCGCGCTCCGGCCAGCAGCGACATCTCTGTGCGCGTGCTGCCGATCAGCAGTGGCACGTCTTTCGACTGTTCGGGTGCGTCGGGAGTGAAGGGGTGCCGCTTCAGATAGATCCCGTCGACCACGGGGCGGGATCCGGGGACGGCGCCTCCGGCTTCCCTGACAGCGGCAGCTGCGGCTTGAAGCCGTTCCGGCGGCAGCGTCCGGATCTCATCGATGCTGTCGCGGTCAAGGCCGAGCTCCTCGACCAGGGCCTCGGTGGCTTGGGCGGCCGGCACCTTGTCCTGGACTTCGAGTCCAGGCCCGCTCTTTCACCGTGCGGTTGCCC